>NZ_BCBW01000017.1:35-103396 GCF_001315805.1 Olleya sp. ITB9 | reverse complement strand
TTAAAACAACAAATATTCCTAGAACAGACTTTAGATTTGTCCATCTACATTAAAATAAAAAACTTAGTTTTTTTAGTTAGAAAAAGCGCGTATTGCAATCTTGTAATACGCGCTTTTTATGTAACAAAAGTTACTAATAATACGTCCTGTATTTATTAATTTTATAGTAAATAAATTATAAATGAAACACATAATTATCATGTCAATATTTACAGCTCTTTTTGGTTCTAAAACATCAAATAACAATTATATTAAAGTATTAAGCGCTCAAGAGTTTAGAGCACAAATCACAAACAAAAATGTGCAGTTAATAGATGTTAGAACTCCAAAAGAATACAATTCAGGACATATTAAAAATGCAAAAAATATTGACTTTTTTTCAAGTAAATTTAATGCTCAATTCGATAAGTTAGATAAAGATAAAGCAATATATGTATACTGTAGAAGTGGTAGTAGAAGTAAGCAGGCTTCTAAAAAATTAGTTACCTTAGGTTTTAAAGAAATTTACGACTTAAAAGGAGGTTTTTTAAATTATAATTAGTTTCAAAAAAAAAACAAAATACATAAAAAATGAAAACATCAATAATAGTACAAAATTTAAAATGTGGTGGTTGTGCAAACACAATTCAAACTAAATTATCTGAAATTGAAAATATATCAGATATTAAAGTAGATGTAGAGGCAAGTAAAGTTCAATTTAATTATACTAAAGAGGAAGATGCTTTTGCAGTGCAAGACAAATTAAAAGTTTTAGGCTACCCTTCAATAGAAGATACAAATAATATACTATCAAAAGCTAAATCTTTTGTTAGCTGTGCAACTGGCAAGCTTTCAAAATAATAAAAGTTAAAATGAAAAAAGTAATTGCATTTGGAGTATTAATAGTTGTGTTTTTTGGTTGTAAAAACACAAAAAATGAAGCTTATTCTGTATTTGACAAGCAAATGGAAGCTAATAAGCATCCAGGAAAAAAATTAATGGAAATTAATTGTTATACCTGTCACAGTCCATCTGCTAGTCAAACAGATAGGATTGGACCACCAATGATCGCTATTAAAAAGCATTACATTGACGAAAATACAACTAAAACTCAATTTACAGCAGATATGCAATTATGGATTAAAAATCCAAATGCACAAGATGCTAAAATGTATGGTGCAGTAAAACGTTTTGGTGTTATGCCTAAACAGTCCTTTCCAGAAGAAACTATTGCTAAAATTGCCGAGTATATGTTTGACTATGAAATTGATCAGCCAGAATGGTTTGAAAAACATTATAATGAAGAAAAAGGTGATTTTAAAAGTAATGGAAAAGGAAAAAAAAGTACTATTGATCAACAACAAGTCGAAAATAGTATAGAAGAGTTACCATACGCAGAAAGAGGTTTAAAATACGCCTTAACAACAAAAGCGGTATTAGGAAAAAATCTAATGGGTACTATTCAAAAAAAAGGAACTTTAGAAGCATTAGCTTTTTGTAATGAAAAAGCCTATCCATTAACGGATAGTATGTCTGTAGTGCATAATGCATCAATTAAAAGAGTGTCTGATAAACCAAGAAATCAAAATAATTTAGCAAATAAAAAAGAATTAACGTATATTAATTCTTTTAAAAACGATATTAAAAATAATACAGAACCAAAACCAATAGTTGATGTTTTAGAAGATAAAGTACAGGTTTATTATCCAATAAAAACAAACGCAATGTGCTTGCAATGTCATGGTAAACCAAATCAAGATATAAAAAGACCTATATTAAAGAGCCTTGCTAATTTATATCCTGATGATAAGGCTGTAGGTTATGATTTAAATCAAGTTAGAGGGATTTGGAGTATTAGTTTTGATAAATAAATGATATAAATAATGAGTAAATTTTCAGAAATAATCAATCAAGATCAACCAGTTTTAGTAGATTTTTATGCAGAGTGGTGTGGACCTTGTAAAACTATGAGCCCTATTTTAAAGGATGTAAAAGACAATTTAAAAGACCGAGTTTCGATTATTAAAATTGATGTTGATAAAAACCAAGAGTTAGCATCTAAATATCAAGTTAGAGGAGTGCCAACATTATTGCTGTTTAAAAAAGGAAAACAAGTTTGGAGACAATCAGGTGTGCTTCAAAAAAACCAATTAATTGACGTTATAACTGCTACCTATTAATGGATTTAAGTGCAGATTTTTGGGATAATAGATATCAGTCCGATGATATTGGTTGGGATTTAGGAGAAGTTTCGCCTCCTTTAAAAGCTTATTTTGATCAATTAACCAATTTGGATTTAAAAATTTTAATTCCTGGTGGAGGCAATAGCTATGAAGCAGAATACCTTTATGAAAAAGGTTTCAAAAATGTATATGTTGTAGATTTATCTAAAACAGCTTTAGAGAATTTTAAAAAAAGAGTGCCATCGTTTCCTACTTCAAATTTAATTTTAAATAATTTTTTTGATTTAGATCAGACGTTTGATCTAATTATAGAGCAAACCTTTTTTTGTGCTATTAATCCCAGTTTAAGAGGTGATTACGCAAAAAAAGTTTCAGAATTATTAAATATTAATGGTAAAGTTGCAGGTTTATTATTTGATGCAGTTTTAAATACAACTCATCCACCATTTGGAGGTGATAAAACAGAGTATTTAGGCTATTTTAAACCTTATTTTAATATAAAGATTATTAAGGAAGCGCATAACTCTATAAAACCAAGAGCTGGTCGAGAATTGTTCTTTATTTTTCAGAAAAAATAAAGGTCTAAAAAAGGTATCACAAAACTGATATATGTCATATTAATTATGAAAGTACAGTAGTAATTTTACAGTATTAAATAACGATACAATTTTTACACTATGATACCTCAAAACATTGCATTATATAACTGGAACAACGGAGTAATTATGATTGCTATATTTGCTCTAGTTTGTTTAGGGCTTATTGGTTTATTAGTAAGCTCTATGACAAATAGTGACAGAGATAAAGAAGAGCCAAAAGAAAGGTAAATTAAAGGCTGAATAATATTTTTTATAAATAGATTAATTAAACTAAAAGGCTCGATAATTATTAAATCGAGCCTTTTTAGTTTTAATTGATAGTTTTTAACTGCTTTTTGATGTCCTCAACATTTAAATGTTCTAGTAAATAAAGTAGATTTGGATACTTGTTTTCATGATAACCAAATTTTTTAGTTCTAAATTCCTTAATTGCTTTTTCTTTACTCCAGTTTTCTATAACTATTCTGTATGCAGCAACCATTACTCCTGTTCGGTCAGAGCCATGCCAACAATGAATTAAAAGTGGTTTTTCAGCATTGTCAATATGTTGAATAACTTCAAAAATATCCTGTTCTGTAATTTGCTTTGTAGTTAATGGGATATGTTCTAATTGCAAATCAGTGCCTTTAGCTTTTTTAATGTCATTTCGTAATCTTCGTAAATTAACAATGGTTTTTATTCCTGAAGTATCTAATTCTATAAAACCTTTTTTACTTGGTTGTTCTGAACGATAAATAGAATCGTTGATACGATATAAATTGTCAAAGTTTTTAGATTTAATTTCAATATTATCATCTTGTTTTTCTCTGTCGTTTGTATTTTGTGCATAGCCAAAAGTCACAAAAAGTGTAAATACAATTATTAATTTATTCATTCTTTTTTATTTATTTTATAGTTTCGAATTAAAAACAATACTTTCCTCATTTTTTTCTATTAAAAAATATACTGTAAAAATACTGAAAAGTTACGTCCAGGTTCTGTAATAGGTGTACGTCCAAAATCTTCTTGATTAGTAAAAGAGAAGTTTAAATGGTTATTATAAGCTTCATCTAAAGCATTAATTACAGCAACACCTAAAGTAATATTCTTAACGGGTTTAACGCCAAAACGGATGTCTAAAGTTTGATAACCATGCGTTTCGGTTTCTCCAAAACTTCTAGAAATATTATCCTGTTTAGATACGATGTTATATTGTGCATTTCCCCAAAATTTTTCTTTCTGAAATCCTAAAACTAATTTGGTATTAAAAGGAGGCGTTAAGGGGAATGACTCTGCTAAATCTTTGTTTTTAGCATAGACATAAGCAAATTCAGTTTTGAAGTAATAATCGTCTAAAAAATAGATTTCAGCCATAGCTTCAAATCCTGTTTTATAAGCTTCATTTATATTTTTAAATACTTTTACATTGGTTGGGTCCGAAGTAGGATTAAACTTTCTTGTTAATGTTGGATTTATAACACCAACAATATAATTTTCAAAAAACGAATAATAAAAAGACGTTTCGTATTTAAAGCTATTAAATCCATTTTTTAATGGTTGTTTTCCTTTAAAGCCAATTTCAAATTGATTATTTACTTCAGATTTTAAATTAGGATTTCCTACATATTCATAAGGGTCTTGACCAACAGTAAAATGGTTAATAAAACGCTCAATCATATTAGCAGATCGCACACCACGTCCATAAGCAGCTTCTAGTGTAAAATTATTGGTTACTCTTTTTTTAATTGAAATGGTTCCGCTAACATTGTGTTCCGTTCGTTTTTTTAAGTCGTATAAAGCTTCAAAATCAGCTTCTGGATCTTGTATGTCTGAAGTTACATTGTCATAACGTACACCTGCTGTAATAATGGTTTTAGGGTTAATAGAATACTTAGCTTCTGTAAAAACACCCAAATCTGTAATGTACGAATCTTGCCAAACCTTATCGTTAAACGTTATTGGAGTAGCTAACATATTCCCATTCATAATTTTAATAATTCTAGTTCTGCCACCATCTCTAGCAACATGCATAGCATCTAAACCAGAAAAGATATTTAGTTTTTCAAGCGGTTTCCAATTTAATTCTAATTTACCACCAATAGTTGTTGCATCTACCGCAGACGACGCTTCCATCATCATAAAGGACGGTCTGTTATTGTTTGTCATTAAGTGATCAACATAGCTATAATATCCTTTTGCAGTCAAAGATTTAAGGACGTTACCAATGTTATCCAATTTATAGTCTAAAGATAAAATACTGCTGTTATCAAATTCAGTATCCATTGGTAAAGCTGCATGTAAGACATCACGACCAAAAGATTGTCTCCAATGTGCTTGTAGACGTTGGTCTTCAGTAAAATTATACCCTAATTTGATGCCGTAATCGGTACTTCTAAAGGACGAGGGGATTTCTGTTCCATTACCGTCTTCATAATTTCCAAAATCTCTGTAACCAGCATTAGCTACAATATCATATTTTTCTTGAATGTATTGTAATTGCGCTAAATTGACTAATGAGCTTCCGTTGCTTTCATAACCACCAGATACTTTTCCGTAGATGCCATAATCTTCATAATCTGGTTTTTGTGTTACTAAATTAACAACACCTCCAAATGTAGCACCATAACGCACAGTATAAGGTCCTTTTATAATTTCAATTTTAGAAATTTCTTCAGGAATAATATGTGTTGTAATGGGATCCATTCTATTTGGACAAGCATGCATTGCTTTGGTGCCACCATCATATTGGATGTTTAATTGCTCATATTGAGATGCTCTAAAAGATGGGTCTATAGCATAGTTACCTCTTTTAATTACCGAAAAACCATTGATGTTGTTAAACAAATCAGCAACGTTTTTAGGTTGTACAATGTCTTTTTCATAATTATTAGAAACAATTGTTAATACAGGATCTGTGTTTAATTTTCCAGTAACAATAACTTCGTCTAATTTGTGTACTTTTTGATTTGTAGTGTCTTTTTTAGTTTCGTTTTGATTTTGACTAAAAGACATAGCTGTAATTAGCATGCATAAAAGCACGCTATATATTTTTTTCATTTATAGTAGTATTATATTTAACTTCTGTGTTTGGGGTAGATCAACTACCTATACTAAAAGATAAATTATACCTGTGGAGGATGGAAACAATCGTTAATACTGCTAAACGAATACAGGTTTTTGTAAATTGAAGTATTTTGTTTTTTTAGATCGTTTTTGTGTTTAAATGCTAATTTTTCTGTGGTTAGCGTAAATAAAAGAAGCTCTTTAAAATCGACTATATTTTCTGATGTATTTTGCTCTTTATCTAATGATTTTGAAACCTTTTTTAAATGACATTTACCATTACATTGTAACTCAGGTTTATCTTTATTAACACATAAAGCTTCAATAAAACCTATAGGATCTAGTTTATAATAGGCATAAGTTAAGGAGACTCTTGTACTATTAAATAGTATAAGAGTGGTTACACTTAAAGTGAATATATAAGTACTCATTTTCATTAGTGTAAAAATAAAATAACAGTGTGTCATAAAAGGTGACATTTGTTACATTACAGCAGATTTTAGTTGATAGCTAAATCTTATTTTAATATAAGCTTAAGATATTGTTTAAGTGACAAATGTTACACATAGCCACAGCCTTCTAAAGTAATTTTACAGTATCAATAAATTAAAATATATATACTATGAACACATTAGAAACAACACAACAAGAAGTTTTTGCAATGCCAAGAATAGGAGTTAAGGCACCAGAATTTAAAGCAGTAACAACTCAAGGAGATATTAATTACCCATCGGATTATAAAGGGAAATGGTCTATACTATTTAGTCATCCAGCAGATTTTACGCCTGTTTGTACATCTGAGTTTATGACATTTGCGCATTTAGAAGAAAAATTTGAAAAAGCAAATTGTAGTTTAATAGGATTGTCTATTGACGGTCTGTACAGTCATATTGCTTGGTTAAGCAACCATTAAAGATAAAATTGAATTTAATGGAATGAAAGACATTGAAGTTAAATTTCCTTTAATAGAAGATATCTCCATGGAAGTTGCTAAAAAATACGGAATGATTCAACCAGGAGAAAGTAAAACGCAATCGGTTAGAGCTGTTTTTTTTGTTGATCCAAATGAAACTGTTAGAGCTATCATTTATTATCCATTAAGCTTAGGACGTAACTTTGATGAACTTTACAGAGCATTAATAGCTATGCAAACCTCAGACAAATTTAATGTAGCCACTCCTGCAGATTGGAATCCTGGAGATGATGTTATTGTATCACCAGCAGGTTCTTGTGGTGTTGCAGAAGAGCGTATGACGTCTACAGAAGATCTAGATTGTAAAGACTGGTTTTTCTGTACTAAAAAATTAGATAAAGATTTAGTATTGGATTCAATCTTAAAAAAGTAAGTCAATTACATTTAAAAAGAGCCTTTTATTAAGGCTCTTTTTTGTAATATAAGTTACATAATAATTAAGCGTTGTGTCGTATTTTTGTATTAAAATAAATAAGCTATGGATACCGAAATTTTAGCCAGAATTCAATTTGCCTTCACCATTGCCTTTCATTATATCTATCCTCCATTAAGTATTGGTATAGGTTTGATCATGGTTATTATGGAAGGACTATATCTTAAAACAGGAAATAAGCATTATGAAGTATTAACTCGCTTTTGGTTAAAAATCTTTGCTATAACTTTTGGTATTGGTGTCGCAACAGGTATTATTATGGAGTTTGAGTTTGGTACCAATTGGGCAGTATATTCAAGATATGTTGGTGATATTTTTGGAAGCGCTTTAGCAGCCGAAGGTTTATTTGCATTTGGATTAGAAAGTGCCTTTTTGGGAGTGTTAATTTTTGGATGGAATCGTGTATCTCCTAGAGTACATTTTATATCTACAATTGGTGTTTTTCTTGGTTCCATGTTTTCGGCAGTTTGGATTGTTGTGGCTAATAGTTGGCAGCAAACTCCTGCTGGTTATCATATAGTTGGTGAAGGATTTAATGCTAGAGCAGAAGTGACAGATTTTTGGGCAATGGTTTTTAATCCATCTAGTGTAGATAGAATAATTCATGTTTGGCAAGGTGCCTTTTTGGCTGGTGCCTTTTTAGTATTAAGTGTGCATGCTTATTATCTACTTAAAGGTCGATATGTTGAAATTTCAAAAAAAGCATTTAAAATTGCATTAGGATTAGCAACTATTGTATCATTAACTCAGTTACTTTCAGGACATAGTTCAGCAGATGGTGTAGCTGTAAATCAGCCAGCTAAATTAGCAGCTATGGAAGGACATTATGGCAAATCTGCACCTGCTGATTTATACTTGTTTGGTTGGGTTAATGATAAAACTCAAGAGGTTACAGGTATTGGTATACCAGGAGGATTATCGTTTTTAGTGCATCAAGATTTTGAAGCTCCAATTACTGGATTAAATGCTTTTCCAGAAGCGGATAGACCAGGTCAAGTTAATGCAGTATTTCAATTTTATCATATTATGATTTCTATTGGTATGTTTTTAATTGGATTAACATTGTATGCTTCGTTTTTATGGTGGAAAGGAACTTTATTTAAAAAACGATGGTTGTTAAAAATCTTTGCATTTTCAGTCTTACTGCCACAAATAGCAAATCAAGTCGGATGGTTTGCTGCAGAGATGGGACGTCAACCATGGATTGTGTATGGGCACTTAAGAACTAACGAAGGATTTTCGCAAGAAGTGTCTTCTAATCAAATTTTATTCTCTTTAATTTTATTTTTAGTAGTCTATACTATATTGTTTTTATTATTCCTTTATTCTGTAAATAAAAAGATAAAGCATGGTCCTTATGATGAAGCTAAAAACCCAGATGAATTTTTAAAATACGTTTAATACAAAATTATGGAAACAATATTAGGTATAGATTATCCAACACTTTGGTATTTAGTTGTCGGCTTATTATTTTCTGGTTACGCCATCTTAGAAGGCTTTGATTATGGCGCAGGAGCATGGCATTTATTTTTAAAAAAAGACTTAAGTCGTCGTATTGCAATTAATGCAATTGGGCCATTATGGGACGCAAATCAAGTCTGGTTAATTATTGGTGGAGGCGCATTATTTGCTGGTTTTCCGGTTATGTATGCTACTATGTTGTCCGCCATGTATATTCCTTTCATGTTGTTTTTAATGCTTTTAGTATTAAGATCTGCTGCTATAAAATTTAGAAGTGCTGAAGACATGACTTGGTGGCGAAAAACATGGGATATTATTTACTTTATTTCTAATACGCTAATAGCTTTTTTATTAGGTGTCGTTTTAGGAAATGTTTTACAAGGTTTTGAGTTAGGAGAAAATCTAACCTATCAAGGTGGTATTTTTTTCTCCTTTTTAAGTCCTTATGCTATTATGGTTGGGTTGACAACATTGTCTATTTTTATGACACAAGGTGCTATTTTTTTATTGCTAAAAACTGAAGGTCGCTTACATGCTAGATTAACTTTTTTACTTAAAAAAGGAATGATTTTCTTTATTATAAGTTTTGCAGTAACATCCTTATATACTTTGACTTTTTTACACGGAGTTACAGATAAATTTAAAGAAAATCCTGTATTTTTTGTACTACCTATTTTAGCCTTTTTAGCAGTTGCTAATGTGCCTAGATTAGTGTCTAAGAAAAAATACGCTAATGCTTTAGTTTTTTCATCTTTAACAATGGCTTTTTTATTAATGTTGGTTGCTTTTCAGTTATATCCAGTATTATTGCCTTCTACCATAGATCCTAAATACAGTGTAACTATATATAATGCAGCTTCATCTCAAAAATCCTTAGGCATAATGTTAACCATTGTTGCTATTGGAGCACCATTATTAGCAGGTTATTTCTTATTTTTATATAAAACATTTCATGGTAAAGTAAAATTGGACGATACTAGTTACTAGTTATGTAACATAAGTAGCTGTGCAGGTTTTAAGTATATAATATCTTTATTTAAAATTCAAAGATTATGTCTAAAATCGTCATTTTAGGAGCCGGAATTTCTGGTCATGTAGCAGCTTCTCATTTAAGAAGAAAACTATCTAAAGATCACGAAGTTGTTGTGGTATCTCCTAACAGTAATTACCAATGGATTCCTTCCAATATTTGGGTTGGAATTGGTAGAATGAAATCAAAAAAAATCTTATTCCCATTAGCACCTTTATACAAAAAGAAAGGAATAGGTTATAAACAAGCTAAAGCAATTTCGTTTTTTCCTGAAGGCGATAAAAATGATGATAAACCATATGTTTTATCAGAGTATGTCGCAGGAGCTAATAAAGGTCAACAGGAAAAAATAACATACGATTATTTAATTAATGCTACAGGTCCAAAATTAAATTTTGAAGCTACTGAAGGTTTAATTCCTGGACAAAATAAAACCTATTCTGTTTGTACATATACACATGCAGACCATGCTTGGGAAGGTTTAAATGAAGTCATTCAGCAAATGAAAGCTGGTAAAAAAATGAAGATTTTAATTGGTACAGGTCACGCCAAATCAACTTGTCAAGGAGCTGCTTTTGAATATATATTAAATGTAGAACAAGAATTACGTAAGCATAAAGTTAGAGAAATGGCTGAAGTCACTTGGATTTCTAACGAATACCAATTAGGTGATTTTGGTATGGATGGTATGTTGTTAAGCTACGGAAGTATGACCATGAAATCTCATGAAATGGTTGAAATGATTTTTGAAGATAGAGATATCAAATGGATATTAGGAGCAGGTGTTAATAAAATTGAAGATGGCATTGCACATTATGAAAACTTGGAAGGAGAATATAAGACTGAAACTTATGATTTTGCAATGTTAATTCCATCATTTTCTGGTCATGGTTTTAAAGCTTTTGATAGAAATGAAAATGACATCACAGAAAAACTATTTAAAGGGTTTATGATTGTAGATGCGGATTATACAACAAAACCATACGAAGAATGGTCTGTAAAAGATTGGCCAGAAACATATCAAAATCCGAGTTATAAAAACATTTTTGCTCCAGGAATTGCATTTGCGCCACCACATGCCATTTCTAAACCAAGAACAAGTAAAAACGGAACAGTTATTTCACCAGCTCCACCACGTACAGGAATGCCATCTGGTATTACCGCAAAATTGGTTGCAGATAATATTATAGATTCTATAAAATCCGGAAAAGAGTCTTTAACCCATAAGGGAAGTTTAGGTAATATGGGAGCAGCTTGTATTGCTTCTGCTGGATATGGAATGACAAAGGGAAGTGGTGTTAGTATAACAACCTATCCCATTGTTCCAGATTACGAAAAATATCCTAAAACACAAGGTAGACAATTAGGGAAAACCTTCGGAGAAATAGGTTTAGCAGGTCATTGGCTAAAATTGGCTTTACATTACGCATTTATTTATAAAGCAAAAATGCGACCATTTTGGTGGTTGATTCCAGAATAGAAATCAAACTAAAACAAGTTGATTCCTAATTAAAAATATAAATATTATGACACAAAGAATATCAAAATATCAAAGATTTAAAATGATGAATCCAATCATTCAGTTTTTCAAATTCATTTATTTAGGTATAAAAATAATGATTGTTGTAGCTGGAGGTCATGGAGGTACAAGAAAAGTTAACTGATGTGGTTATCAGTTTTTTGATTGGTTGTGAAAAAGGCATTTATAAGCAATTATAAGTGTCTTTTTCTTCTTTATCTAACGTATTAATTTCCTTTTATACGTTGCCATAATTCGGTTAACAGCTTTTTACCATCACGACTATCTTTAGGTGCTTCATTAAAAGTAACGTTACCTGAAGCATCAATATCTAACCTATATTTAAACACGAAATTTTCAGATTTAGGTGTTAGACTTAGTAATCCAAATCTTAAATCGTTAAAATATAATGAGTCATTCTGTTTTGTAATTGTGTACCAACCTTCGGTAATTGCAATCATACGTTTTACGCTTTCATCTTCAATCAAATGTCCTAACAACTCATGGTTTTTGGGATAGCTTTCAAAAGTAATGGCTTGTGTATCAAAAAATGAATAATTCCCAAGTAAATAAGCTTCTTCAGTTTGCACATTAGCACTCCAAAGTATTGTGTTTAAAGGCGAAGGTCTAGTATCAATATCTAAATACGCTATGTTTTGTGTATCTAAAGCAGCTTCAAATTTAGAATAGGAAATCCATTTTAAAACTAAGGTTAATGCCAAATAAGAGGTGCTAATTAGTAATCCCATTGTATTGTAAAAACGACGTTTTGTAGAAGTACGTTTTTCTCGCATTGCCAAAATTAAAAACACTAAAAAAGGGATTGTGTACAATGGATCAATTACAAATATGTTTTTAAAAGCTAATCGTAAATCAAAAGGCCAAAACAATTGCGTTCCCCAAGTAGTATGTGCATCTAAAATAGGATGCGTCACAAACGACCAAAAGAATAACCACGACCAATCCTTAAAATTTTTGTAGGTTTCATAACGCGATACCAACCATCCAAATATGGGAGCAAATAACACAGAAAATACAATAGAATGTGTAAATCCACGATGTATAGCAAGTGCAGAAACAGTATCTGTAAAGTACGAAGCAAACACATCAAAATCAGGAATAGTTCCAGCTATAGCTCCATAAAGCATCGCTTTATTACCAAGTTTTTTGCCTAAAACAACCTCTCCAACAGCTGCTCCTAATACTATTTGTGTTAATGAATCCATATAGTTTACAAAAGTAAGTGTTAGCGTTATATTTACAACAATACTTTATCTTTAACTTATCATGCCACTTGGTAACTTTTGTTACTGACTTCGGTGTTTATCTAACGTACATTTGTACTGTAAATTAATAATTGATGAAAAAACACATTTATATACCTCTATTGGTTTTTGTTTTCAGCATAACTGTTAAAGCACAAGACGTTGTACCTATTGCAAAGTCTGATGTTTTGTCTAAAGTGTCTGAAAATAACACAAGTATTAAAATTTCTGAAGAAGAATTTAATGCTGCAAGAGCAGATTACAGACAAACAAATGCAGTATTTCTTCCTAATATTACAGCAAGTCATACAGGAATAGCAACTACAAACCCGTTAGTGGCTTTTGGTTCTAAATTAAATCAGGAGATTTTAACGCAAAACGATTTTAATCCTGCGTTATTAAACGATCCTTCTCAGATTGAAAACTATGCAACCAAGCTAGAAATTCAGCAACCATTAATAAACTTAGATGGTATTTACCAACGTAAAGCAGCCAAGTCTAAAATGGAAGCCATGTCTTTAAAAACAGAGCGTACACAAGATTATTTAGTATTTGAAGTCGATAAAGCTTACATGCAATTGCAATTAGCTTATAAAGCAGTAGCTGTTTTAGAAAAAGCGTTAGAAGCTGCAAATGCAAATAAAAAATTGGCAGACGATAGTTTTAAACAAGGCTATTTACAACGTGCAGACTTATTGAATGTTGAAGTGAGAGTAACTGAAGTTCAAAATCAGTTGCAAACCGCTAAAAGTAATGTGCAAAATGCCT
Organism: Olleya sp. ITB9; assembly: GCF_001315805.1. Taxonomy (NCBI): domain Bacteria; kingdom Pseudomonadati; phylum Bacteroidota; class Flavobacteriia; order Flavobacteriales; family Flavobacteriaceae; genus Olleya; species Olleya sp. ITB9. The sequence goes on along the minus strand of NZ_BCBW01000017.1, from coordinate 90,144 downwards.
CTAATTATTTGTCTTTTTTAATGAATGATGACACTTATGTGGTATATACTCCAACCGATGAATTAACCATTGCAACGTTTACATTAGAAGATAAAATGGTGTCAGAAAATCGTTCAGACATTAAAGCTATGCAATTAGCAACCAATGCTTATGAAGCGATGAATAAAGCAGATAAAATGGCGTTTTTACCACGTTTAAATGCGTTTGGAAGTTATGAGTTGTATGACGATCAAATTTTCCAAGGAAGTGCTAATGGGTACCTTTTCGGAGCACAATTAAGTTGGGATATATTTCAAGGGTCTAAACGTATTGGTAAAGCTCAAAAAAGTAAATCAGAATTCGAAAAATCTAAATTAGAATACAAGCAATATGTATCTAAAAGTAATTTAGAATTAAACAAAGCTAAACGTGCTTTTATAGATGCCGACAATAAGTTGAAATTAACAACTTTAGCATTGCAACAGTCAGAAGAATCTTTACGTATTAGAACCAACAGATTTAAAGAAGGTTTAGAAAAAACATCCGATTTACTAATTGCCGAAACACAATATGCACAAAAGCAATTGGAATACTACCAAACTATTTTTGAATACAATTACACACAAGCATACTTACAATTTTTAACTAAAGAATAATTTTTAAGATGAAAAACATATATACAATCCTAACACTTTCTGTAGCGCTATTATTAGCCAGTTGTGGTAGCGAAGACAAAAAACCAGTGGTAGATAATTCGCCAGCAATTAGTGTAAAAACTAGTCAAGTTGCAGCAAATACCAATAGTCCTTTTTTATCGGTTAGCGGAAAAATTCAAGCTACAAATAGTGCAGATTTAAGCACTAGAATGATGGGTTATGTTAATAAAGTGCATGTCAACGTTGGCGATAAAGTACGTAAAGGACAATTATTAGTCTCTATTAATAATAGCGATTTACAAGCTAAAAGAGCTCAGGTTAATGCAGGAATAACAGAAGCTAATGCAGCTTTAAATAATGCGCAAAAAGATTACAACCGTTTTAAAAATTTATTTGCAGACAATAGTGCCTCTCAAAAAGAAATGGATGATATAACTGCAAATTACGAAATGGCTAAGGCTAGAGTAGAAGGTGCCAATCAAATGAAAAACGAGATTAACGCACAGTTTGCTTACAGTAATATTACTGCACCTTTTAGCGGAACCGTAACTAGTAAAAATGTAGAAGCTGGTAATATGGCAAATCCTGGTGTGCCATTAATAAGTATAGAAACACCTGGAAATTTTGAAGTGATGGCAATGGTACCTGAAACTGAAATTTCAGAGATTAAATCAGGAACTACAGTAGATGTTTTGGTTAAATCGATTAACAAAACTTTAAAAGGAAAAGTAAAAGAAGTAAGTACATCAGCCAAAAATACTGGAGGACAGTATTTAGTAAAAATTGATTTAGATAAAACAGAAGCTAATATTTTATCAGGCATGTTTACAACAGTGCAATTTCCTGTAGAGAGAAAAGCAACGTCATCAATGGTTTTAATACCTACTGAAGCTATTGTTACAAACGGACAATTATCTGGAGTTTATACAGTAAGCCAAAGCAATACAGCATTATTACGATGGTTGCGTTTAGGTAAAACTTTTGGAGATCAAGTGGAAGTGTTATCTGGTTTAAATGCAGATGAAGCATACATTGTTTCTGCTGAAGGAAAATTATTTAATGGCGCTAAAATTTCAATTCAATAACTAATAAGTCGCGTTAAGGATAGAAGTGGAAATCCTTTTTACGTCAGTTCGAGTGAATTTGCCTAAGCAAATTTGTATCGAGAACAAGTAAAAAGATTGCAACGGATAGCCTGTTAAAACGCCCAAAATATAAAGATTTCCATTGTCATGGGAATGAAAAAAAGTAATAATTATGAAAGAAGGAATCGCAGGTAAAATTGCCAAAGTCTTTATGCAATCGAAGCTTACAGTGCTTTTAATGATTGTATTTATGGTAGTTGGTGTGTACAGTTCGTTTTTAATTCCGCGCGAAGAAGAACCGCAAATCGATGTGCCTATGGCAGACATTTTTGTGGGTTATCCTGGAGCAAGTCCTACGGAAGTGGAGTCGCGTGTGATTAAGCCTTTAGAACAATTAATTTCGAATATTAAAGGTGTGGAATACGTGTATTCTACGTCTATGAAAGAGCAAGGAATGGTCATCGTACAGTTTTATGTTGGCGAAGATATTGAGCGTAGTTTCGTAAAATTATACAACGAAATTAACAAGCATATGGACCAAATGCCTGAAGGTGTTACGTTTCCGTTAGTAAAAACGCGTGCGATTGATGATGTGCCAATGTTAGGGTTAACGTTGTGGAGCGAAAAATATGACGATTACCAGTTAAACCAGATGGCTCAAGAGTTGGAAGCTGAAATTAAGAAGATAAACGATGTGGCTATTACGCATAAAATTGGTGGTAGAGATCGCCAATTACGTGTGGTTTTAGATAAAGATAAATTGGCTGCAAGTGGTTTGGATTTCTTGTCGGTTTCGGAAATGATTAAAGCCAATAATAGCCAATTAAGTGCTGGAAGTTTTGATAAAAACGATACTGAGTTTTTAGTAAATACAGGTGCTTTTTTAGCTTCGGTTACAGATGTAGAAAATCTAGTAGTTGGTGTGCAACAGAATCAGCCTATTTATTTAAAGCAAGTCGCTAAAATTATTGATGGACCAGAAGTACCACAAAATTATGTGAGTTTAGGTTACGGAAAAGGAAGTGTAAAATCGGCTGATTATAAGTCGGAATATCCTGCAGTCACCATTTCTGTTGCTAAACGTAAAGGTGCAGATGCCATGAAAATTGCAGATGTGATTATTGATAAAGTAGATCACTTACGTAGCACTTTAATTCCGGATGATGTACATGTAGAAATTACAAGAAATTATGGTGAAACAGCGTCTCATAAAGTATCGGAATTACTATGGCATCTTATTGGATCTATCTTTGCGGTTACACTTGTAGTGATGTTAGCCATGGGTTGGCGTGGTGGATTGGTCGTGTTTTTATCGGTTCCAATTACGTTTGCATTGACCTTACTAAGTTACTACATGATGGATTACACGTTAAACCGAATTACCTTATTCGCGTTAGTATTTGTAACAGGAATTGTGGTGGATGATTCCATTATTATTGCCGAAAATATGCACCGACATTTTAAGATGAAACGCTTGCCATTTAAAGAGGCTGCTTTATATGCAATAAATGAAGTTGGAAACCCAACCATTTTAGCAACATTTACTGTAATAGCATCAGTTTTACCTATGGCTTTTGTATCAGGATTAATGGGTCCATATATGGCACCAATGCCAATTGGAGCGTCTATTGCTATGATATTGTCTTTATTTGTGGCCTTAACTATTACACCTTATTTAGGATATATTTTCTTAAGAGAAAAAGATAAAAAAGGCGCAGAAGAGAAACCAGAAAAAGCAGTGGAAGACACGCTTATTTATAAGGTTTACAACAAGTTTGAACGTCCTTTATTAGAAAGTAAAGGCAAACGTTGGTTGTTTTTAGGATTGACTTTTATGGGCTTAATGTTAACCATGTTGTTGTTTTTTACTAAATCGGTTGCTGTAAAAATGTTACCATTTGATAATAAGAATGAGTTTCAGGTGGTTATTGACATGCCAGAAGGCACAACGCTAGAAAGAACAGGAGTTGTAGCACAAGAAATATCTCAATATTTAGCGACGCGACCAGAAGTAGTTAATTACCAAAACTATGTTGGTACCTCTGCACCAATTACATTTAATGGTTTAGTACGTCATTATGATTTACGTGGTGGATCTAATATGGCTGATATACAAGTGAATTTAATTGATAAAGGAGAACGTTCTGCACAGAGTCATGATATTGCTAAATTATTGCGTCCAGATATTCAGAAAATAGCTGCAAAATATAATGCAAACGTGAAGTTAGTTGAAGTTCCACCAGGACCTCCAGTTTTATCGACTATTGTTGCAGAAGTTTATGGACCTGATTATGATGAGCAAATTAGGATAGCTAATAGCGTTCAGGAAATCTTAAAAAACACAGATGATGTGGTAGATATAGATTGGATGGTGGAAGCTGATCAAACTGAATATCAATTCGATATCAACAAAGAAAAAGCCATGTTATATGGTGTTGCGCCACAACAAATTGCTTACACGATGAATATGGCACTATCCAACAGAGCCATCACAAATTTATATGATGAAGATGCTGTAAACCAAGTTGGATTGATATTGGCTTTAGATGAAAAAGAGAAATCTACAATTACTGATATTTCGCAATTAAAGGTAAAATCTAAACAAGGGAATATGGTGCCTATTGCAGATTTAGTAACGATTACTAAAACGATTGCAGCAAAAAGTATTTACCGTAAAAACCAGAAGCGCGTGGTTTATGTGATGGCAGATATGGCTGGAGATTTAGAAAGTCCTGCGTATGCTATTCTTGGAATGGAAGAAAAGTTAAAAGAAATTCCGTTACCAAAAGGCTACGAGTTAAACGAAATGTATTTAGGACAACCAGACTTTGAAGACAATTATACCGTTAAATGGGATGGGGAATGGCAAATTACTTTAGAGGTATTTAGAGATTTAGGTATTGCCTTTTTAGGAGCCATTATCTTAATATACATCTTAATTGTAGGCTGGTTTCAAAACTTTAAAGCACCAATTGTTATGATGGTGGCAATACCATTATCGTTAATCGGAATTATTTTAGGTCACTGGATTATGGGAGCATTCTTTACAGCAACGTCGTTTATTGGGATGATTGCTTTAGCAGGTATTATGGTTAGGAATTCGGTTTTACTTATTGACTTTATAAATTTAAGAACAGCGGAAGGTGTACCTCTTAAAGAAGCGTGTATTGAAGCAGGAGCAGTGCGTACAACACCAATTTTATTAACAGCAGGAACGGTTGTTATAGGAGCATTTGTGATACTGTTTGATCCAATTTTTCAAGGATTGGCAATATCATTAATGGGAGGGACTATTGTGTCTACAGTATTGACTTTACTGGTTGTACCTCTTGTTTATTATATGATAGAGAAGAAGAATTATAAATAATGGGAAACTGTGTTGTTAATAATGAGATTCTGAAATGAATTCAGAATGACGAGCGGTTTGCAGATAAGATTGGGTAATAAAAAGAAAGTTGAGTTGTGAATAATTAGGTTCTGAAATACGTTCAGAATGACTTGAATATTAAGTGTTAAATTTTAAAAAAGAAGAAAAATGTTGAATACATATTTTAGAGTAATTGTTGGTGTAATGATATTATTAAGTGTGGTGCTTTCTGTTTATGTAAGCCCAAAATGGATGTGGTTTACTGTATTTATTGGAGTAAACTTAATACAATCAGCTTTTACAAAATGGTGTTTGTTAGAAACTATATTAGTAAAGTTAGGTGTGAGGAAAGAAAGCGCAGGTTGTAGCGTTAAATAGCTTTAGTTTTATAATAGGTTAATTCCTATAAAATTAGTAGACTAAAAGTCCATAAATTGATTTGTAGCACGTATTTTTGCGCAAACTTAATTTATGGATTTTTTATTTCAACCTTGGCATTGGTTTGTCTCTGGTTTTTTGATAGCACTAACAATGCTAATTTTATTATTAATGGGAAAAAGGTTTGGAATGTCTTCCAATTTAAGAACCTTTTGTGCTGCTTGTGGAGCAGGAAAAGCTAGTGCTTTTTTTAGATTTGATTGGAAGTCTGACCAATGGAACCTACTGGTTGTTTTTGGAGCAATGCTTGGTGGTTTTGTGGCATCGTATTATTTATCTGCTTCAGAAATGCCTGCTATTAGTGAAGATACAAAAGCATCCCTATCAAGTATACAAGTTTCGGTTGATAATAAATACTTACCTGTTGAGCTATTTTCAATTTCCACTTTAAGCGATATAAAAACTATTGTAATTTTAGTTATTGGTGGACTTTTAGTTGGATTTGGAGCACGTTACGCAGGAGGTTGTACGTCTGGTCATGCTATTTCTGGATTAAGTAATTTGCAATTACCATCGTTAATTGCTGTTATTGGGTTCTTTATAGGAGGATTAGTAATGGTACATTTATTATTCCCTTTAATTTTTTAATGATGAAACAAATACTTTTTATTTTAATTGGGTTTTTCTTCGGAATTATTATGTTTAAATCTGAAGCTGCTTCATGGTTTAGAATTTATGAGATGTTCCGTTTTGAAGCGTTTCATATGTATGGAATTATAGGTACTGCTTTAGCTTTTGGAATTTTGTTTGTGCAAATTATAAAACGTTATAAAATAAAATCCTTTGATGGAAATGAAATAAAAATTACGCCTAAAGACAAATCGTTTTCAAGATACATGTATGGTGGAATTATTTTTGGTTTAGGTTGGGCTTTAGTTGGTGCTTGTCCAGGACCAATTTTTGTGTTAATAGGAGCTGGTTATTTACCTATAATAATTGTGTTTTTATCGGCAGCTTTAGGTACTTTTTTATACGGTTTGGTTAAAGATAAATTACCTCATTAAAAGGTAAAACCCTAAATGTTTTAAAAACACTTAGGGTTTTATTATTAAGTTAAGTTATTTTATGCTGTTATAGTTTGTCCAGTTTGTGCTGAAAAAGAGTCAGAAAAAACAGTGTCTACAAATATCCAATTAGAAGTTGCACTTCCTGGAGCAAAGGTTACTTGCATGTAACCACGTTGGGCTGAGTCAAAATAATTTAAGTCATCAATTAATATAGTAATAGCATCTTGAAAAGCACTTACAAAAGCAGGCTCAGAACCTAAATAGGTGTCAAAACCAGGAGATGATACAGATGATGTTGCAAATTCGGTTGCGGTAACGTTTCCGCTATTGGATACAATCTGACTAGACCAAGCATTGTGTGTATCACCAGCTAGAACTACTAATTTTTTACCAGCAAAAGCTTCTAAGATAATTTCTCTTTCGGTTGGATAGCCATCCCAAGCATCTAAATTGTATGGTAAAACTGTATTTATTCTAGCTAATTCTTGAGGAGTTAATGTAGGATCGTTATTTAATACTCTTACTTTTAACTGAACTAATTCTGCTAGTTGTTGTTGGAAAGCAGCCATAGAAGCGTCTGATGCAGATCCTGTTGCGCTTATTTCTGCTATAATTGTACCTAATGCATTTAACAATTCTGCAGGAACCATCATTTTACCCATTAATACTTGTTGACCTAATACTTGCCACTCTGCTGTGTTACCAGACACTTCTCCTAATAACCAATTTTTTTGTGTTGTACCCAACATAGTTCTATTAGGATCTAACCATTCTTGTTGGTAAGTTGCTGCATCAAAATTACCTGAAGCATCAAAATAATCAGTAATACTTAGCTGTTTATCACGACCTACTAAACGTGTGTCAAGCATAATTAAGTTAGCTAAATCACCTATTTGAAAGCTTCTGTAAATAATGCTAATATCATTGGTCATAGCAGGAAGATACTCGCTGTAAGCTTGTAACGCACTTTGTTTTCTAGCTTCAAAAGACCCTTCGTCTTCTTGATGGTTTTCTGCTCCGTTTACATAAGTATCGTTAGTGATTTCATGATCATCCCAAACCGAAATAAATGGCTTTTTCTGGTGTAATAACATTAAGTTTTCATCACTTCTGTATTGCTTGTAACGGGTTCTGTAGTCGTCTAAAGTAATAATTTCGTGAGTTGGATTATGTGTTCTTCCTAGTGTTTCGGTATATTGATTAGTACCATATTCGTTTTCTCCATATTCATATATATAATCGCCTAAATGCACTACAATATCTATGTCAGAATTAGCCATAGCATTATAAACATTAAATAAACCTGCAGCATAATTAGCGCAAGAGGTAACACCAAGTTTTACTTGATTAACACTACCTGTAGGTAATGTTATAGTCTCTCCAATAGGTGAAACAGTTTGATCATTTAGATTAATAAAACGATAATATAATTTTTGGTCTGCTTGTAAATCTTGTACTTCTACAGCAATAGTAAAATCACGAGAGCTATCTGTTGTTACTTCTCCACTTCTTACTAAAGTATTAAAAGAAGAATCTGTAGAAATTTGCCACACTAAAGAAGCATTTGCATTTTCAGTAGAATATCTGGTCCATATAATAACTTGAGATTGGGTAGGGTCAAAACTAGCTACACCAAAGTCAAAATTAGATTGGTTTAAGTTTTCAGGAATTAAAATTTGATCACTTATATCGTCATCGTTGGAACAACTAATAAAGTTTGGAATTAGAATAATTCCTCCAGTTGCTAATAATGAATTTTTTAAAAAAGATCGTCTGTTAAATTGTTTAGCCATGATACGTTTTATGTTATGCATGCATAATTAATTTAATAATGTTATTTGATAGTTATAGAGTTGTTAAGAATAAATTAAATAATTAAAATTTGTAACATTTTGAAGTTTAACGCGTCATATATGTGTAAGTCAGTAATAAGATTTGCAAAATCAATCATCAATTTAAATCAATCATCAATGAAAACAGATAGACAATTATTAGTATTAACCCATTTAAGTCAATTAGTAACTTTATTAATAGGTTGTGGTAGTTTAATATTACCATTTATATTATGGATAACGCAAAAGGACAGAGTATATCAAATGGATACACAAGGTAAAGCAATTGTTAATTTTCAATTAAGCCTAGTTGTATTATATATTGTTTGTGTACCTTTAATACTGTTATTTGGATTAGGATTATTAGGCTGGTTTGTTTTAGGATTAGTATCTATCATTTATCCAGTCTTAAATGCAATAAAAGTAAGCAACGGTCAAAACCCAGAATACCCTTTATCTTTTAATTTTATTAGTTAGTTATATTAATTTGATAAAGAAAAAAAACGCAACCTGTAAGGGTTGCGTTTTTAGTTTAGAAAAAAAAAAGAGACCTACAGAAAAAAATAAAACAGAATATGTGATTAAATATTAATTTTGTTAATCAGTCATTATGTCTCGTTTTATTTTTTACATATTATTTTTAGTAAACATTTGTTTTTTGCAAGCACAAAACCCTGTTTTTGTGCCTATGTCTAATGTTTCTAAACTTCCGGATGTTGAGTTTTATGATGTAATAGAAGACAAACAACACTATATATGGTTAGCAGCAAATAAAGGTTTGTACAGGTATAACGGAAAAAATTACAAGCATTTTAGTCATCCTAAACAAAAAGCAAACTCCTTATTTCAGTTAAAACTTGATAGTAATGGAACTTTGTGGTGTAATAATATTTATGGACAAATATTTTATGTAGAAGACAATAGCTTGAAACTTTTTCACGATGCCAGTAAATTAGTAATTGGTCAATTAGCACCTTTTACAATACACGAAGACTATATCAGATTATTTACTGTAACAGGTATTTATGATATTGATATTACAACAAAAAAAACAACTAAGTTTTTTGATGCTATGTGTATTAGTAACTCTAATAGTAATACTACTAATTATACTTTTGCTATAAATGCTGAAGGAGATACAAAAGGACAGAGTATTTATAAATTCAATAAAAAGGAAAAGTCAAAATTATTTGAAATAACGAGTATTAAAAATATACAATCGCCAAAACTTTTCGCCTTTAACAATGTCATATTTTTTACACACAAAAGTGAAAGTGGTAATATTATTTATTCTATTAACAAAACAAATAATTCAACAAAACAACTTAAAACACCATCAGAAATACGAAATGAAATCATTTACGGACTTCTAAAATTTAATGATGCATATTGGTTTTTAACTAGTTCAGGAGTGTTTATTTATGATTTTAAAAAAGAAGCGTTTATTTTTAGAGAACAACTTTTTAACACAGAATCTATCACTGATGTTGAAGTAGATTTTAATAATAATTATTGGTTTACAACTTTAGATAACGGTGTGTTTGTAGCTCCAAATCTAAATGTTAGACGTACAAATTTAGAGTTTGTAGAGGCTAAAATAACATCGTCTGTAGCTTTACAAAATAATAAATTTGTGTTAGGAACCAATAATGGGAAACTTTTGTTTTATAAAGAAAATAAGCTTTATAAAACACTGCAATTACCAGGAAAAAAAATTATAGGTAAATTATATTTTGATGAGCAAAAAAAACAATTAATAGTAAGTATTAACGCATCAGAATCTTTTGTGGTTAATTTAAAAACCAATAAAATTACAGATTTTAATAATAGGTTTTCGGTTGCCAAAACATTTTCTAAAATTAATGATAGTATTTTGTTTTATGGTAATTATCGTCAAGGCATTGTTTATAAAAATCCTTTTAATAAAACTGAAAAAATAATTATTAAAGACAGTCGTGTAAAAGCTTCAACAGTAATTGGTAAAACGCTGTTTGTATCTTATATAGATGGTTTTTATAAGTATAATACAGCATCTTATTCTTCAGAAGAAATACAATATAATTTTAAAAGTTTATTGGTTAATTGCATTACAAAAAGTAATGATGGTATATGGTTATCTACACAACATAACGGATTGCTTAAATTTAAAAATGATAGTTTAACAAAATTTGATCATAACTTACCAAATAACTTTCAAATAAACAATATACATTATGATGATGATGTATTATGGTTTTCATCCGATTCTGGCTTATTTCAGTACCAATTAAAAAACAACGCACTTAAATTATTAAGTACCCAAGATGGTTTAGACACAGCGGTTAATGATTTTTTAGTACTTAAAAATCAAATTATTATAATTCGTCCAAAAGCATTTTACACGCTTCCAAAGTCACAAAGCTTATTTAAAACATTTAAAACAGCTAAGGTTAGGATAGAGACAGTGTCTATTAATGATCGTGATACATTGGTTAAAAATAACTATAAATTACCTTACAATCATAATAAAATAGGACTAACTTTCAATTCTAACGGATTTCAATCTAATCAACATGTTAACTACCAATATCGTGTAAGAGAGATTGATACAAGCTGGCAAAATATACCTTTAAACACTCACTATGTAAATTTTAATAGTTTATCAAGTGGGACATATAAATTTGAGCTAAAAGCACAAAATATTAGTGCAAAACAGTCTGTTTATGCTGTTCCAATAACCTTTAAAATAGCAAAGCCATTTTGGCAAACCTATTGGTTTTATTGTTTGGTTGTATTGACTGTTTTTGGGTTGATTTGGTTGTATTTTAGATGGAGAATGAAACAAAAAGAAAGACAACGTATTGCAGAAATTGATAAAATTTTAATCGATAAAAAAATAACTAATTTACGTTTAGAAAATCTGCGTTCGCAAATGAATCCGCATTTTATTTTTAATGCTTTAAACTCTATTCAAGATTATATTGTGTCTAACGAAAAAGAATTAGCTAGTTCATACCTAGTAAAATTTAGTCGTCTAATTAGAATGTATTTAGACTACAGCCAGTTAAACGAAATAACTTTAGAAGAAGAATTAAATGCTTTAAAATTGTATTTAGAATTAGAAAAAGTTCGTTTTGAGGACGAATTAGATTATGATATTTCCATCGAAAAACAGTTAAATACAAAACAAATAAAAGTGCCATCGTTGTTCATTCAACCGTATATAGAAAATGCTTTAAAACATGGGTTATTGCACAAATTAACCAATAGGGAACTAAAGGTTGAAGCTAAATTAGTTGAGCAACACAAATTACAAATTACTGTAGAAGATAATGGTATAGGTAGACAAAAATCCGAAAAATTAAAACGTCCAAACCCACAACATAAACCTTTTGCAACCAAAGCCAACGAAGAACGTGTACATCTATATAAAAACAAATTAAAACGCGATATAACCATTGAAATTGAAGATTTATATAATGAAAATCAAAAAGCTTCAGGAACCAGAGTGATTATAACAATGCCAATTTAATATAACAATGAAAGCTATAATTATAGACGACGAAAAACGCGCCAGACATTTACTATCTAACCTCATAACCGAACATTGTAAAAGTGTTACCAGTATTGTCGAAGCACAAGATTTAGCGTCTGGTGTAGATTTAATAAAAGAGTCAAAACCAGACATAGTATTTTTAGATATAGAAATGCCAAATCAGTCAGGTTTAGATATCTTAGAATACTTCCCAAATCAAATCGATTTTAAAATCATTTTTGTAACTGCTTATAACCAATATGCAATTGATGCTTTTAAACTTTCTGCAATAGATTACCTGTTAAAACCAGTGGATACAAATGAGTTAAAAGAAGCTGTTGCAAAAGCAGAAGAAGCTATTAAAACTAATAATCTTACGGATCAACTTAATAAGTTACGCGACTCGTTAAAGCAGTTGTCTTTAGATAAAATAGCATTGGAAATACCTAAGGGTATTATGTTTGCATCTCACAGTGATATCGTTTATTTTAAAGCAGATGGTATGTACACAAACGTTCAACTTATTGATGGTAAACAAAAAACCATTTGCAAACCCTTAAAGCATTTTGTTGAGCAGTTGGAACAAAATACTATGTTTTTTAAATGTCATCGCTCATATTTAATAAATTTAAAATATGTGGACGAATTGGTTAAAGATGATGGTGATTATTTATTGATGAATAATCAAAAACGTATTCCAATTTCAAAATCTAATCGCGATCAATTTTTAGATGTGATTAAGGAGACGTTTATGTGATTCTTCATTTATAATTTTTGAAATTCATTTAGAAAAAAAAACATCATTTTCAGAAAAAACCAAATTAAGAATGGTTGTTAAGTGCTTTATTTTGAGGTCTATTAAACACAATTCTTATGAAAAAAATAGTATTATTATTTGTTTTAGCATTGTGCTACAATACGTTGCACGCACAATTTGGTAAAATGCTTAAAAAGAAAGCTAAAGCAGCTGTAGAAAAGAAGATTAATAAAAAGGAAGATACTAGTTCATCTTCAAACTCGCAAAATGCTTCAGGAATGGTTGGAAACACTTCATCTTCCTCCAAAAATTCATCAAAAACAGAATATACCGATGAAGAATTTAAAGCGGAATTAGCTAAAAAATATCCTAACGACCAAGCGAAGCAAGATTTATACTATCAAAAATATCTTGAAAAAAAGCAACAAGAAGCAGAAGCTAATAAACCTCAAAAAGCCAATGCAATAAGTGACGACTTTTTATATATGTCTTATCCTTTTGCGATGACTAAAGGCATGAGCGCAGTTGGTGTAGATCGTGTAAAATTAAGACGTCAGATGACAGATATGGGTGACAATGTAGATATATTACCTGCACAAGATCCAGAATATGCTTGGTTACGTTTTTTAACAACACCAGAGTTAGAAGCCATGTCTCCAGAAGGTTATATTGGTTACGAGCTAGTTTCAGGAATGTTTACAACCAAAGTTGGTGCAGACAGATCACAAACTTTAGAGCTTGGTACAGGTATGCCAATTTTAGTAAGAGGTATGTTAATTGCAGACGACGTGTTTGTTATTTATGCAGCATCTCATCAAGGTGGACACGCATTTAACGTACCATCATATATGCACCAAAACGATATTACTATTTTAAATGTAATTGGCAAAGGCGAGCAACAATTTCATTTAGACTGGTTAGAAAAAGCAAAGCCAATTGTAAAAGAATTTGAAGCGACGTTAAAAGCCAATTACGATGCTGCTGCAAAATCAACTATGGATGCTATAAAAATGCCTAAAGCAGGTGGTATGAATAGTAATGCATCATTAGTGAGTTTTGCTAAAAATAATGTTTCTAAAACCATTGCAATAGATGGCGCAAAACTATTAAAACTTAATATAGAGTCTAACGATTGGAGTATTGTTAAAAATAAATACACAGGTCACATTTTATATCGATGGATAAAAGGTGCATTCACTGAAAAAAATAAAAATAACGACTGCTATTTGCAAGGTTTTTTAATCAAGCAGCAGTATAATGGTAGTGGTTATGGTAGCTCTCAATTTGGAGGTGTTATTCATGGACAAATGCCTTATGGGCAAAAAATGAATTGCGAATAATTAAAATGTTTTTTGGTTATAGTTTTTTAAAGTCTGCTTGATTAAGCAGGCTTTTTTTATGAAATAACCGTAGGGATAATTTTAATAAATCATTTAGAAAGAAATTAAAGTCATTCAGAAAAAAGCAAATTAAAAACCTTTAGTGTTGCTGTTATTTTGTAGATGATATTAATATTAATCTTAACTACAATGAAAAAAACTTTACTCTTATTATCCTACTTAATGATAACTACATGGTGTAGTATTATAGCGCAAAACGTAAATATACCCGATGCTAACTTTAAAAACTATTTGTTGGCAGATTCAGCAATTAATACAAATTCAGATTCTGAAATTTCTGTTGCAGAAGCACAAGTGTTTTCGGGCGAATTATTAATAAATGGTTTATCTATTTCAGACTTAACTGGTATTGAAGCTTTTGTTAATATTACAAGATTAGATTGTTATAGTAATAATTTAACCGCTTTAGATGTTAGTAATAATTTAGCATTAACACGTTTACACTGTTCTGATAATCAAATAGAAACATTAGACATTAGTGCAAACACATTAATTACAGATATACAATGTCATAACAATGGTGTTTTATATGAATTAAACATTGCCAATGGTAATAACAGTAATATTAACTGGATGAAAGCCTATGGAAATAGTTTATCATGCATTCAAAAAGATGCTGGTTTTACACCACCAGCAGATGCAGGAATATACAGCCAAGGTTGGACTAAAGGTAACTCTGCAATTTATGGCGACGATTGCGCAGCGTTAAACCAAATAGTAAATATTCCTGATGCTAATTTCAAAAGTTTTTTAGTAAACGATAGTAGTATCAATGTAAATAATGATACTGAAATTACAGTGGCTGAAGCACAAGCTACAACAGAGCTTCTTATCAATGGTCTATCTATTGCAGATTTAACAGGTATTGAAGCTTTTACCAATTTAACACGTCTAGATTGTTACACAAATAATTTAACAACTATAGATGTAAGTAATAACTTAGCCTTAACGCGTTTACATTGTGCTGATAATCAAATTGAAATATTAGATATTAGTGCCAATACACAGATTACAGACATACAATGTCATAATAACACTGTTTTATACGAATTAAATATAGCTAATGGTAATAACAGCAATATAAATTGGATGAAAGCTTATGGTAATCCAAGTTTAACTTGTATTCAAGTTGATGCAGGCTTTTCGCCACCAGCAAACAGTGGTTTGTACGTGGCAGGTTGGACTAAAGATAATCAAACAAGTTATAGTGAAAACTGTATACCAACAGTTTATTATGTAGATGCAAATGCAACAGGAGTCAACGATGGTAGCTCATGGACAGATGCTTTTACAAACGTAGCAGACGCTTTAGCACTTACAAATTTAAATGATGCTGTTTGGGTAGCAAAAGGAACGTATACATTAGCAGACAAAAATACACCAATAGCTGTTAGTACAAACGAAGTAGATATTATTGGTGGTTTTGCAGGAACCGAAACGACTCTAGCAGATAGAGACTTAACAGCTATTCATACCACAAATGCAACCATTTTTACAGGAGATATTAATGGTGATGATATTGATGGAGATTTTACCTCAAACAAAACCGATAATGCGGAACGATTATTTGAGTTAAGAACAAGTAACGTGACCTTTGATGGTATTATTTTTGAAAATATTTACGATACATCACAATCTGGAGGCGTAGAAGAAAACGGTGTTATATTTATACCAAATAATTTAAATGCTAATAACTTAAAAATTAAAAATTCTGTATTCAGAAGTAATTATTCAAATGGCTATTTACTTAAAATTAGAAAATTTAATCAAGGATTACTTATTGAAAACACCAAATTTATAAACAACACCATTGTTAATATGGGATTGGTTCTCTTAGTATCTGATAGTACAAACGGTTATATTTTTACACGTTGGGCAAATGTATTGGTAGCAGATAACGATATCAATCTTACAGCCTTAGATATTTACAGAGAAGATTGGAATAACGGAAGCACTTTAGATGTTGTAATTAATAATAGTACGTTTGTTAATAACGATTATAATAGTACTTATGGCAATTCTATTACGGCATCAGGTAATGGTAGTGTAAACTTAAATATTAATAATGTTATTTTTTGGCAGAATAAAACTAATGGCACAGCAGCCACTAGAGATATTTCCGACGGTTTAAGTTCTACATACGATGTATTTATTAGAAACACCATTGCTAATGTATCATCAAACGCAGGAACTTATGGGACATTTAATGCTACAAACGTAACCACTTTAGATCCAACAACAGATAACTTAAATTTAGATAGTGAATATAAGCCAACATCAGCTTCAAATTATATTGTTGATCAAGGAGATAACGCATACTACGATGTAGCTTTATTTGGTGATGTAGATTTATCAGGTAACGATAGAATATTTAATACCACTATAGATTTAGGTGCTTATGAGTATATTTCTACATTAAGTGTTGACGATGTTTCTTTAAGTACAAATTCAGTAAGACTATATCCTAATCCTGTAAACGATAAATTATTTATTAAATCAGATAATGCAATAGATTCAATAACAATTTATAATGTTAGTGGACAAATAATTAAACAAACAGAGATATTTTCTAATGGAATAGATGTTTCTGGTTTAAATGCAGGTTTATATTTTATAAATATTAAATCAGATAACAGAGAAAATATTAAAAAGTTTATTAAAAACTAAAAATTTTTAACTAAAAGAAATAAAAAAATGAAAACAATTAAAATTTTATATCTAAGTCTATTAGTTGTCTTTTTTACAGCTTGTTCGTCAGATGATGATGATAATTCAATTGAAAACAATACAGTAACAAATAAAATAACAGTAGGCGATTCTGAGTTTGAAATGAAAACAGCAATTGTAGAACCTACATTAAATAATTCAGTGTTTTTAAGTTTAACAAATAATACACAAGCACAAATTGAAGCTTCTTATAATGGTACTACACTTAATAATGTAGATTACTTTTATGCTAGAATAAACCATTCAGATTTGACATCTAATGAAACTTATGATTTGTCTGAAATATCAAGTTTAGAGTTTATCGTAAATGGAGATATTATTGATGCAGAATACGAAAATGGTTTTATTCAATTTTATAAAAGTGGTAGTAATCCAGATTTAGAAGTCACCCAAGGTAGTATTACTGTAACTAACTATTCTACAGATAATTTAACCTTAACGTTTAATTTTGTTAGAAATGATGGTACAGAGATTTCAGGAAATTATAATGGTATACTTTTGTCTTTAGATGATCAAGAATAAAAAACTATTATAAAAAAAAGCGCAACTTGTAAGGGTTGCGTTTTTTAGTTTATAATCTTAAGTTATTCTTACTGCTTTATAAAATAATGATCTGATATGTTAGCCAAAATAATCTTTTCATTATCTATAAACTGAACAGTACTTGTCATTTCTGTATCATCGTTTAATGTCATATGTAACATATTATCACTAACGTACCAAGTAATTTGATTAGCACTGGATATTGTACCTTGATCGGTAATTTGTAAATCTGTTATAATACCATTACCATCTGTATCTAACAAGGTTATTTTATATTCTATATTGGGATTAATAAGATTATCAGATCTTAGCCATTCTCCTACTAATACACTATTAGTTTCTGATGGAGTAGATGTAGTATCATCATCATTATTACAAGACCATTGACTTAAGCAAATTATTACAGTTATAACTACTAATTTAATTAAATGCTTCATTGTATTGATTAATTAATATGTCTTAACAAATTGAAAATCAGAAAATTGTTTCAGATAAATAGTATTCAAATGTAATCTTTTATTCTGATAAGGGTCAAAAAAAAAGCAATTCAAAGATGAATTGCTTGATTTATTGGTTAAAGTGTATAAGTTTTAGCTATTAAGCATCACTGGCATTACTAACATTGTTACATGTTCACCTTCTTCTAAATCGTCAATTGGTGTTAAAATACCAGCTCTGTTTGGCATGCTCAACTCTAGTTGTACATCATTAGATCCTAGATTGTTTAACATCTCTGTTAAAAATCTTGAGTTAAACCCTATTTGCATGTCGTCACCTTGATAATCACAAGTTAAACGCTCTTCTGCTTTGTTAGAGTAGTCAATATCTTCTGCAGAAATGTTTAATTCTGCTCCAGCAATTTTTAATCTAATTTGATGTGTTGTTTTATTTGAGAAAATACTAACACGACGTACAGAGTTTAAAAACTGTGTACGATCAATGGTTAATTTATTTGGATTTTCTTTTGGTATTACAGCTTCGTAATTAGGGTATTTACCATCAATTAAACGACAGATTAACACTGTGTTTTCAAAAGTAAACTTAGCATTAGAATCATTATAATCAATAGTGATTTCTTCTTCACTAGCTCCTAAAATTCCTTTTAATAAGTTTAAAGGTTTTTTAGGCATAATAAACTCGGCTACTTGAGAAGCTTGAACATCTTCTCTTGTGTATTTTACTAATTTGTGTGCATCAGTAGCAACAAAGGTTAAACCTTCAGTTGAAAACTGAAAAAAGACACCACTCATTACTGGTCTTAAATCATCATTACCAGCAGCAAAAATAGTTTTATTTATTGCTGTTGCTAATACGTGACCAGGCATTTTTGTGCTGCTTGGATCCTCTAAACTTACAGCCTTAGGAAACTCGTTTCCGTCAGCATAAGCTAAGGCATATTTACCATGATTAGAGCTAATTTCAACAGTGTTGTTTTCTTCAATAACAAAAGTTAGAGGTTGCTCTGGAAAAGTTTTTAAAGTATCTAAAAGTAATCTTGCAGGAATAGCTACGCTACCTTCGTTATCACTTTCTACATCTAATACTGCAGACATAGTCGTTTCTAAATCACTTGCCGAAACGGTTAATTTTGTTCCGTCTAATTCAAATAAAAAATTATCTAAAATTGGCAGTGTATTCGAGCTGTTTATTACACCTCCTAAAACCTGTAGTTGTTTTAGTAAGTATGTACTTGATACAATAAATTTCATTTATATATGGAAATTAATACTATTAATAATTAGTCTTACAAATATATCGTTAATGTCTTAAATTATGAAACAAACTTATCAACACTTATTTTGCGTATTTTTTCTTACGTAAGTAGTTAAAAATAAAACCAAAAACAGCTAATAAAACCAATGGTAACAAGATGTTTATAACTTGCCATTTTGTTTTTTGTAGGGCAATTTTTTCAGGATTTAAAAAGGCTACAGCTATTTCTTTGGACCTAATGTTTATAAGTCCTGTGTCGTCTAATAAATAATTTGCAGCATTTACTAAAAACTCTTTGTTACCAAAGGTCTGTCCAGTATATTTATCAAAACCAAGCTCTTCAACACCATTACGACCAACTTCATTTTTAATAACATCACCATCAGATATTACAATCATTTTGGTTGGATTACTAGTGTCTTTTACAGCGTCTAAAGTTATTGGTTTCACTCGGTTTTTATAAGCCGATGTAAAGGTGCCTTCTAATAATACTGCTAAGGTTTGTGGGCCTTTATTAAATATTTTAGGGTCTAATTGGTTATTTACCATATCCAAGCTTATCTCTCTTGGTGTGCCTTCAATTTTGCTTAAAGGCGCACTTTGTAGTAAAATAGTTTTTTTAGTGCTACTTTTTATAGTATCCATTGGGTTTGCAAAATCAAACTTTAAAAAGTCTAAATTATGCACAATTGGATGTCTGCTGTTTCCTTTTGCTAAAGGAGAATAGGTCCAAGGATAACTTTGAAATTGACTATTACTACCTTCTCCAGATGCTAATGTAATTGGAGCAGAGTACATGGAGCTTACAATTAACGGATTAATTCTAACACCATATTTAAAGAAAAAATCGGTCAAATTAAGATCCATTGGTATTGCCACATTTTTTCCTAAATCGTTGTACAAACTATCTTTGTCCATTGCGACTTGTTCTAGTAACCAAAGACTTTTTCCACCATTCATAGTATATTGGTCAAGTACAAATTTTTCTTTTTCGGTAAAAGCTTCAGTAGGTTTAGCAGATATTACTAAATCGTATTCATTTAGTTTTTTTAATGTGCTTGTTGCATGATTAGCGACGCTATCTAAGGTAAAAGGAGCAATAAAATAGTAGTCTCTAATAGATTTTATATAATCTGCAATGTATTTGTTTTCTAGTTGACCATTACCTTTTAAAACAGCAATTTTGCGTCTTTTTGGGTTAACCAATTTACTTAATCCATCTGCAAAAGCATATTCTAGTTGTTGTACAGAGTTTGTAACTAGTTGTTGTTGTGTGGCTCCAATAGTATTTTTAACTAAAGGAATTTTAACTGTTGTATCATTAAAACTTGCTAAAGCCCAAGGAAAAATAACTGCTTGGCTAGTTTTTCCGTTTTCCTTGACATTTAATTGCATTGGTGTTAACCCTCTTGCGTTTAGCTGTTGTATGCTTTGATCGCGAGTGGCTTCATCCGCAATTGGATTTATAAAGCTAAAAGTAATATTACTATTATAAGCTTTAAATTCTTCTAACAATTGTCTGGTTTCTAATTGAAGCTTTCTAAATTCTGACGGAAAGTCTTCGCCTTCTAAAAACACATCAATTATTATAGGCGAATCTGCTTGGTCTAATATCGCTAAAGCGGAAGGATTAAGCGTATAACGTTGATCTGTAGTTAAGTCAAAACGTTTGTAAACCTTTTGAGATACAACGTTAAGCAAAATTAAACCAACGACAAGAATTACGATATGTTTTATAGATTTATTCAAAAGTTTTTTCAAGTTGATAGATTTTTAATGCTGCTAATGTGTCTTTTTTAAACTGAAACTCAATGCATTCTTGTTGCTTATTAAAAGCACCAGGTTTAAAGCCCATATTATAGTTCCATTGGTCTTTGCTGTTGGCTTTGATGCTGTCATCCCAACCATACCATTCAGCAGCTCCAAAGTCTTTTTTAATTTCAGATTTAGTTTTACCAATTAATTGTTTATTGTTATAAACTTGATCCATCATTTCAAAACGTAATTCAGGATACTCTTTCCAATTTTCTGCATTAAAATGCTTTTGATGATAGTAGTCAGAAAAGATATTGACAATAGGATAAAACAAATAAAAATAAAGTAGAGGAGTAGCTACTAAAGTAATTAGAAGGCTAATCCATTTATTGTCACCAATTGTTTTTATAAATAGCCAAGCTAATATAAAAACAATAATAAAAGATATAATTAATATAGGTGTAATTACCATGTTATTGCTTTTTAATGTTTAGTTTAGTTAAGGCTATAAAAAGTACAGTGATACTTAAAAAATAAATAATATCACGAGTGTCTAAAACTCCACGACTGATACTTTTATAGTGTGCATTGATGCCTAAGTTTTCGATAATGTTACTTGATGTTACGTCTGCAATACCCTCAAAACCAATGTAAAAAAACAAGCATAAAAAAACAGCAATTATAAATGCTACAATTTGATTGTCTGATATTGTTGAGGCAAATACACCAATTGCAGTATATGTAGCCACTAAAAATAACAAACCAAAATAAGAGCCTAATGTGCTACCAAAGTCTAAATTTCCTGTAGGATTACCTAATTTATATACTGTGTATACGTAAAGTAATGTTGGTAATAAGGCTATTAAAATAAGTGCTAAAGCACCAAAATATTTACCTAAAACTAGCTGTAAGGTACTAATCGGTTTGGTTAATAAAAGCTCTAAAGTACCTTGTTTTTTCTCGTCACTAAAACTACGCATAGTGACAGCAGGAATTAAAAATATTAATATCCAAGGTGATAACAAGAAAAAGGACGATAAGTCTGCAAACCCATTATCAAGGATATTAAACTCGCCTTTAAACAACCATAAAAATAGTCCATTTAGTAGTAAAAATATGGCAATGACAAGATAACCAATAGGAGAGGCAAAAAATGAGTTGATTTCTTTTTTAAGTATGGCTAGCATTATTGGGTTATTTGTTTTTGTTTGATGTCGTTATATATTTCACTTTTCACTTTAGCGAAGCTAATTTATCTACACTCCAAGCTTCAGGTTTTGCATTAAATAAAGGTTTAGTTTTAGCCCAAATCCCTTTAAATAGTTCCGAGTTGCGGTAGTTTTCTAAATCACTTTCAGCAGTCCAATAACTATACGTAAAAAAGACATTACTATTGTGTTTGTCTTGATAAAGCTCTAGTAATTGGTTACCTTCAAAGCCTCTTATTTTATGTTTTATAGTTTCAAAGTTAGCTAAAAAAGTCTCTATGTTTTCTTCAGCAAAACTTAATTTTACAATTCTTACAAACATATAGTTTATATTAAAAATTATTAGGTACAGTTTCTTTTTCAAAGTTAATGGTTACAGTGTCACGTAAACCTAAACCCATTAAACTACTGGCACTTCCAACAGATTGGTTGTTGCTTTTATAGATAGCGATTTCTAAATAATTAGAGCTGTTAAAAACAACTAAACCACGACCTTCGTCATTACGTTTGTCCTCAGGTGTGTCAAATTTAACAATGTCACTATACTTTGTATTAATTTTTTTGAATTTATAATTTCTTGCAGATACCTCATAAGGTCGTCCTTTTTGAAGAGTTTCAAAAAAAGACTTTTTAATATTGGTTACCACATTTCCATAATTATCAATATAAATAATACTACCTATAATTTGTGTTTGTTCCTCATTAACATAAGGCACTAAATTTTTGATAGGTTTAATATTGTTTATAGTTTTTCCAATAACATCTAAAGTACCACCTCTGGCTATATGACAAGCTACTTTTACAAATACATCTAAAACAGGAAAACTAGTTTCGATTTTATCATGTATGTTTATTTCTACTAACTTTGTGTAGGCTATTTCATTGGCAATCATACTCATAATTCCGTTGTTAGCACAAACAAAATAATGTTCGTCTAATTCAACTGCTATATGCTTGTTTTCTGGATTGATTTCAGAATCAATTCCAATAACATGAATGGTACCTTTAGGAAAACTACTGTAAGCATTTTGTATAATATAAGCAGCTTCAGCAATATTAAAAGGTGATACAGAGTGTGAGATATCAACAATTCTTACGTCAGATAATTCTGAGTAAATCGCTCCTTTTATTGCGCCAGCAAAGTGATCTTTCTCTCCAAAATCTGTAGTAAGCGTTATAATTGGCATGTAGTATTGTTGATATTTTTTTAACCTATAACACACAAAAAATGTGTAAGTTTGTTAGGTACACAAAACTAATAAATTTGTATAGATTAATTTAATAAATGCTACGCTTTTGAATGAAATAATTATTGAACTTGAAGAGATCTCTCCAAAAGATTTTTTTGGAACAGGTAATGAGAATATTACATTATTAAAAAAATACTTTCCTAAATTAAAAATAGTTGCTCGAGGAAATAAGATTAAAGCTTACGGAGACGAGGATTTACTTGAAGAATTTGATCTAAGATTAAGTATGCTTTTTAAACATTTTGCTAAATATAACAAACTAGACGAAAATGTTATTGAGCGTGTATTAACAAGCAATAGTAGCGATGATTATTCGACTTCAGAACAAAGCGGAGAAGTTTTAGTACATGGCTCTAACGGTAAGCCTATTAAAGCCATTACTGCAAACCAACGTAAAATGGTAGAGCTAATGCGTAAAAACGATATGGTTTTTGCTATTGGTCCAGCAGGAACAGGTAAAACTTACACAGGAGTTGCGTTGGCAGTTAGAGCTTTAAAAAACAAAGAGGTAAAACGCATTATTTTAACACGTCCTGCTGTAGAAGCTGGAGAAAATCTAGGGTTTTTACCAGGAGATTTAAAAGAGAAATTAGATCCATACATGCAACCGATTTATGATGCATTACGCGATATGATTCCTGCTGAAAAATTAGCACAATACATAGAAAATGGAACCATACAAATTGCACCTTTAGCTTTCATGCGTGGACGTACTTTAGATCACGCATTTGTGATTTTGGACGAAGGACAAAACACGACACATGCCCAAATGAAGATGTTTTTAACTAGAATGGGGAAAAATGCAAAGTTTTTACTAACAGGTGATCCAGGTCAAATAGATTTACCACGTCGTACAATTTCTGGTTTAAAAGAAGCTTTGCTAATTTTAAAAGGAGTAGAAGGTGTAGGAATGATATTTTTAGATGATAAAGATGTTGTCAGACACAAATTAGTTAAAAAGATTATAGCTGCTTATAAGAATATTGAAAACAGAGAATAATAATAAGTTTTCATAGATTTGCACCATATAGCAAATAACACAATTTACCCATCAACAACACAACTAAATGAGTAATACAATAATTGATACTAATTTTAATTTCCCAGGACAAAAAAGTTTGTATAAAGGAAAAGTAAGAGCAGTTTATAATATTAATGACCAGGAACTTGTCATGATTGCAACGGACAGGCTTAGCGCTTTTGATGTCGTGATGCCAAAAGGAATTCCTTATAAAGGACAAATCCTTAATCAAATAGCAACTAGCATGATGAAGGCAACTGAAGATTTAGTTCCAAATTGGTTAACAGCAACACCTGATCCTAATGTAGCTGTTGGGCATTTATGCGAGCCTTTTAAAGTAGAAATGGTGATACGTGGTTACATGTCTGGTCATGCAGCACGTGAGTATAAAGCAGGTAAACGTATGCTTTGTGGCGTAACAATGCCTGAAGGTATGAAAGAAAACGATAAGTTTCCTGAACCTATTATCACACCTGCAACTAAAGCGGAAATGGGAGATCATGATGAAGATATTTCTCGTGAAGACATCCTCAAAAAAGGAATCGTTACAGAAGAAGATTATATTGTTTTAGAAGACTATACACGTAAATTATTTGAAAGAGGAACAGAAATAGCAGCTTCTAGAGGTTTAATATTAGTAGATACAAAGTATGAATTTGGAAAAACCAAAGACGGAAAAATTGTATTAATTGACGAAATACATACACCAGATTCTTCACGTTATTTTTATGCGGATGGGTATCAAGAACGTCAGGATAACAATGAAGCGCAGAAACAATTGTCAAAAGAATTTGTTAGACAATGGTTAATTGCTAATGATTTTCAAGGTTTGGAAGGACAAACAGTACCAGTGATGTCTGATGAATATATTGAAACAGTTTCGGAACGTTATATTGAATTATACGAAAACATTATGGGAGAACCATTTGTAAAAGCAGATGTGACCAACATACAAGAACGTATTGAAACTAATGTATTAGCGTATTTAAAATAATATTTAGAAACATAAAAAAGAGCTTGCAAATGCAAGCTCTTTTTTTATAAAATATAGTTTCAATAGCAAAATACACACTTACTAATATTAATAAAGCTAGCTGAGTATCTCTTTTTGAATTTAATATAATAATGCCTTTTTAAAATCTAAGTCCATTTCGATTTAAAACTTTTTAAACAAAATTTTACTGTTTAGTATATTTTAAAAATAAACTAAAGTTGTTTTATCTAAAAATGTATTTATTAAAAAAGTACTACTTATAAGTAACTAAAATGTCAACTACCTTTTGCAAATCATTTTCATTAATTTCCGTTTCTGGAGCTAAAGGAAATTGTTGTTGTCCAGGTCTGCTTATAAAAGCAGCACGCCAATCAGCCCAAAGTGCTCCTGCAACATCCCAACCATGTGCAGCAATTAGCATACAGTCTTCAGGTTTTACTTTCATTTTATTTGAAGCCCAATTATAAACATCAGTAAAAGGTTTAAATTTTCCAACAGATTCGATACTCAACAAATTATCAAAATATTGAGTTAATCCAGCATTTTCAATTTTAGTTTTAAGACTTTCGTCATTTGAATTTGTTAGCGCTACAAGTGTAAAACCTTCATTTTTTAATGTGTTTAAGGCGTTTTTTACCTCAGGATGTGGTGGTAAATCTTGTAAAGCATTTACGACAATATGTCTTGCATTTTCTTCTGTAATTGTAATGTCATTATTGGCAGCAACCATTTGTAAGGCAGCAGCACCAATTTGCCCAAAAGATTTGTATTGTCCACTTGCAGAAACCACTAATGAGTATTGTAATAATGTTGTAAACCATAATGATAGCAAATGGTCTTGACCATTTAGCACGTCTTTAACTTCATTTTTTAAAGGTTTTAAATCTAAAAGAGTTTCGTTTACATCAAAAAATAATACTTTGGGTCTGGTTTTCATTAGTGTAGATTTTATTTTAATTGTTTTAAAGCGGATAATATCTCTAAAGGTTCTGCACGCTGTGTATAATCTGCGTCTAAAAAGGCATATGTAATTGTTCCGTTTGTGTCTATAACATAGGTTGCAGCTAAAGGTAATTGGTTACTTGTGTCTCCATTAACTTTGTTTAGCCCAAAACCAGCATTGTAAATAGTAGCAACATCGTCTGTTAAGGTGAAAACTACACCATATTGTTTACCAACAATGTTTTTTACATCACTTAAAACAGTAAACTCAAGTTCATTTTTTTCTGATGTGCTTAGTGAGTTATCAGGCAATTCTGGAGTTAAAGCTAAAAGCGTAGCTCCTTCTTGTTTAAATTCTGGTAATTTATCTTGTAAAGCGTGTAAAGTGATGTTGCAATATGGGCACCAACCACCTCTGTACCATGTTAAAACTACTGGTCCATTTTTTAATTGGTCGTATAATGTGACGGATTTATTTAATGCATTTTTTAAAGTGAAATCATGCGCTTTGTCTCCAACTTTTAAAGCAGAATCTAAAACTCCTGAGTTTGCTACACTAGAAATGCCATCTGCATATATTTGTTTCTTTTTGTCTGTAAATTTTGCTGCTCCTGATTGACGTACTTCATCTAATAATACATCTAATAATACATCTAATAATACATCTAATTCGCCTTTATTATTTTTGTTTTCCATGAGTTATACTTTTACAGTTGGTTTTTTATTAAACCAAAGATTATTCATTTAACAGCTCTGATAATACTTGTTTAAAAGTATCTATTGGTTGTGCTCCTGTAACAGCACTTTTACGATTAAAAACAATGGTTGGCACAGAGTTTACTCCCATGTTTTTCCATTGATTTTGTATGCTTCTTACTTGGTAACCTGCTTCCTCATTATCTAATTTAGCTAAAGCTTCGTCAGCATTTAAACCAACTTCTAAAAGTGCTTCTTTTAAAACCTCTTTTTTCGAGACGTCTTTTCTATCACTAAAAAAGGCTTTAGTTAAAGTCATTTTTAATTCGGTTTGTTTTCCAAAGTCTTTGGCGTATTCTAATAACACATGTGCGTCAAAAGTATTAACCATACGCATATCTTTAAAGTAGTCGAATTTAAAACCTAAAGCATCACCAATATGAGTCATGCGTTGCTGAGATTCTTTTTGTTGCTCTAAGGTAGAACCATATTTTTCGGAAATGTGTTCTGTTACATTTTGACCTTCAGCTGGCATATTAGGATTTAGCTCAAAAGGTTGCCATTCAATGTCAATTTTATCTTCTACGCCTAAGTCTTTAATTGCTTTTTCTAAATGTTTATAGCCAATGGTACACCATGGACAGACTACATCTGAAACTATATCTATTTTTAATTTATCTGCCATAATTACAATGTTATTAATTCGCTAATTTGAAGTACACCTTGTACATTACTGTAATTTTTTACATCTGCAGCAAAGGTTTCTCCATGTGGTCCAAAGGATTCTTGAAAAGCTTCAACGCTGTCAAATTTTAAATGCGCAATAGCTACATAAGGAGCCAATTCTCCTGGAGTTCTGCTTGCTAAACCTAAGTCTAGTTCTAATCCTTTTAATGCGTCACCAACTAATTTTGACACCATTGGTAAGTGTTTGTTTTGATAATAATCTGCATCAAACTGTACATTTTTACTGTTTGGATACATTACTGATACTTTTATCATTGTATTTGTTTTATAAAAATAAACCTTCTGTAAAGATAACAGAAGGTTTACAGCTAATTAATCTAATTTAGGGATAGTATTATTTTTTCCAAGCAAATTTCTTGAACGCCTCATCTACAGGTGTGTTTGCGATGTGGTTTGTATAATTACTTATTGTTTTTTGAGATAATCCTAAGATGATATCTAAAACGTGTTTTTCTTCATATCCAGCAGCATAAAAAGCATCTAAATCGTCTTGCGAAACATTACCACGATTTCTAACTATTGATAATGTCATAGTACGTAATGCTTCAAGTTTTGAATCTGCTAAAGGTTTTTCGTTACGTAATGCTTCAGTAATATCTGCGTCTACTTTCATCATATGTGCAATACCTGTATGTGCTGGTACACAGTAATGACATGCATGCTCAACATTAATAGCTTGCCAAACTACAGTTAATTCTTCTTCGTTAAATGAAGATTGTGTAAATAACTCGTGTAAGGTTTGGTAGGCTTGTAATAATTGTGGAGAAGCTGCTAAAACTCCGTGTAAACCAGGAATCATTCCGTATGCTTTTTGTGAGTTTTCTAATAATGATTTACTTCCTTCTGGAGCAGTTTCGATGTTGTGAATTTTTAATGTTGTCATAATTTTTGTTTTTATTTAATGTTTTGTTAATCTTTTCTAAACGTTCGTTTAGTTATTGTGTAAAAAAAATGTTTTTATAGGTTTTTAAAAGTCATTTCGATATAATCTTCAATTTCTTGCTTTGTGTTTACTCTAGCTGCTGCAGCTAAACCATGTTTTGCTAATAATAAATAATTAGCTTGTTTGGTTACTGTGTCTTCAGATTTAGAAGGATCCATTTTTAACTTTTCAATAATTATAGATTTTAAATTGTCCATAAATTGATTCATTTGTTTAGTAATGCATTCATCTTGTTTTTCTGAAAACTCATTATAAGTATTAGTTACAAAGCAACCTTTTACTTTGTCGTTTTTAAAACTTGAACTTACAGAATCGTAGAAAAATTGTTTAATATCTTCAATTCCGTCATGCCCTTTTTTTAGTTTATCTAAAACCTTATTGACATTAGATTGGTAAAGTTTTAAACTTTCTAAAAATAAACCATGTTTATTACCAAAACTAGAATATATCGAAAACTTATTAATGCCCATTGCTTTTTCAAGCATTTGCATAGAAGTAGTTTCATAGCCATTTTTCCAAAAAAGGGTCATTGCTTTTTCGACTACTTCAGTTTCGTTATATTGTTTTGTTCTTGCCATTTTTAATTTCCGTGTAAACGGTAATATCTAATTACTCTGCAAATCTAACCAATCGTTTAGAAATAAAAAAGCTATTAACATAACTTTAGTTTTTTAATTTTAAATATAAGTTTCTGATTTTGTTATATAGATAGGTGTTGGTTTTGACGTAGTAAAAAGAAATAAAACAAACAACAACAATAAAAAGTAATGCTCCAAAGATAGCTTGCGTAGGGTTTAAGCTTTTGTAAAAAAACTGTTTTAAGCTAACTCCTGTAAAACTACCATATATAATCATAAAATGAATAACGTAAATAGACAGTGTCTTTTGACCAATTTTAGTAATTATAGCTTGTTTTAAATAGGTCTCAAAAGTATAAAACAATCCAAATATTAATAAGACATTGCCTAGTCTACTAAACAAATAATTATAATTGGCACTTTTTGTAAATAATGGTAAATTAAACCAATGGTCTAATGTTTTTAAAATGGCACTGGAATAAAACATTAGTATAACTCCAACAGTATAAAAGCTAATTATTTTAAATGTTTTATAATTGTTTTTATGTCCATATTTATTAAATAATATCGCTACAAATCCACCAAAAGCGACATAGCCAAACCAAGGGATTATATTAAAAACAGAACCATTTTGTGTGGTAAGGTAATTAACAAATAGTGCTGGAGCATTTTCAATTTTTAAACTTCTGTATAAAGGCTCAGAAACAAAAATACCAAAGCATAATATTAAAAATAGGATAGCTAAAACCCATTCGTTTTTTAAACAGATTTTATATAGCATAATTAATAAGATTAGTGATAATCCAATACATTGTAAAACGTCAACTTGTAAAAAACTCATATTGACTTCACCATACATCAAACTCCAAAACGAAAACCGTAAAGCATAGCCAAGTCCAATTAATAAAAATCCTCGATTTATTCCTTTTTTTATACGTTCAGCATCTGTTTTTTTTGCTTTAGCTTTTAATAATAAATACACAAAAACTAAACCTGTAATTGTAAAAAAAGTAGGAGCAGTAATCCCTCTAAAGTAATTCCAAATATTATAAATAGTGTTATTTGTATCTCTGTAAATTGGATTTAATAAGGTATCAATAAAATGACCTTGAAGCATCATTAAAATAGCAAATGCACGTACAGCATCAAGAAAAAATAGACGAGTTGGTTTCAATAGATAATAGTTGTTAGTGATGTAAAGATAATGGTTATATTTAAAGTCTAAAACTTTGTGTTTGTATGTACCATAAAATAAACGACTTTATAGCAGATTTTGCCACTTTTGTTTGGGGTTTACCATTATTAATTTTATTAATTGGTGGTGGATTATATCTGCTTATTCTTTCTAGATTTTTACCATTTAGATATCTAGGACATGCCATACAAGTGCTAAGAGGTAAATATGACAATAAGGATGACGAAGGCGAAATCACCCATTTTCAAGCATTAACAACAGCATTATCCTCTACCATTGGTATGGGTAACATTGCAGGAGTGGCAGTTGCTATTTCAATAGGTGGTCCTGGAGCAGTATTTTGGATGTGGATTAGTGCAATTGTAGGTATGTCAACCAAATTTTTTACTTCTAGTTTAGCCATAATGTACAGAGGTAAAGACAGTGCAGGTAACATACAAGGTGGACCAATGTATTTTATAATGGAAGGTTTAGGTAAACAATGGAAACTTTTAGCAGTCTTATTTAGTTTTTGTGGATTGATTGGTGCTTTGCCAGTGTTTAACGTTAACCAATTAACTCAAGCCATAAATGATATTGTTTTAATGCCAAACGGAATTATTGTCAATTTCACCTCCAATTTAATCATTGGACTAATATTAGTAACTATTACATCTATTGTTATTTTAGGTGGTTTAAACAGAATTAGTAAAGTAGCATCCAAATTAGTACCAAGTATGGTATTGCTATATTTTGTGTTGATTCTTATAATTTTATTCGCTAATGCGGAAGTCGTGCCAACGTATTTTAAACTTATTTTTACAGATGCTTTTGCAGCAGAAAATTATAAAGGTGATGCATTTTTAGGTGGTCTTTTAGGCGGATTGATAGTTTTAGGAATCCGAAGAGGTGCGTTTTCAAACGAAGCTGGTATAGGTACAGCACCTTTAGCTCACGGAGCAGCAAAAACCAACGAGCCAATTCGTGAAGGTTTAGTGGCTATGTTAGGACCAGCAATAGACACCTTAATTGTTTGTACACTAACAGCTTTAGCAATTTTAGTTACAGGTGTTTGGCAAACCACAGAGGCTAACGGAGTAAGCTTAACAGCCAATGCTTTTGGAGTAGCAATGCCAACTTTTGGTAGGTATTTATTACTACTATGTATTGTAATTTTTAGTGTATCATCATTATTTTCTTATGCATATTATGGCGGAAAATGTCTGTCGTTTTTAATAGGAGACAAATACAAACACTATTACAACTATTTTTATATTTTAAGTATAATTCTTGGAGCAACAACCTCTCTAGCATTAATGATTAATTTAATTGATGGTGTATTTGCCTTAATGGCAATTCCAACCATGACAGCTACATTAATTCTAGCTCCTAAAGTTTTAAAAGAAGCCAAAGCATATTTTAAAAGGATGAGAGAATCATAAATATAGTTATTAATAATCTAGATTTTTTATGTTAAAATAATAGTTATTAAAAGTTTTTTTTGTTAAATGATCCAAAAAGTAAACTTCATACGTACATAATGTTTAATTAATCCTTTACATTATATTCTGTATGAAACAATTATTTACTTTTCTGTTTTTATTATCATTTGTCAATGGTTTTTCTCAAGTTAAACCCGATTTAACAAATACAGGGACAACTGGTACATTAACAGCATACACAGGAACAACCACAATAACTACAGATAATTTTATTTTGGAGAATGCAATTATTTCAGGTTCTTTAAATATTAAAGCAAATAATGTCACCATTAAAAATTGTTTAATAGAAACTGGTGGTTATTATGGTATACGTTGTAACTACAAAGACTCTAATGGTAATGATTATACTAATTTATTAATAGAAGATTGTGAAATTAGAGGAATGCAAAGTGCAGCTATCTATGGAGATAATTTTATTGCAAGAAGATGTAATATATGGAATAGCGGAAATGACGGATTAAAGCCTGTTAGTAATTTTTTAATTGAGTCCTGCTATATTCACGAGTTAGGTTATGCAGATGGTGCTCATGCAGATGGAGTACAAATGGTAAACGGTGGAAATGGTATTATGAGATGGAATAATTTTGATATGCCTTGGAACAATCCTACTTATGCAAATAGTCAGTGTATTATTATGTCTACTAACGTAGGTACTATAAATAATGTTTTAATTGAAGACAACTGGATTAATGGAGGAGGTTATAGTGTGCAGATAATAGATAAAGGTAATGGTTTAGGTGTTCCTACAAACGTTTCTGTTTTAAATAATTTATTTGGTAGAGACCATGAATTTGGTCCTCAAAGAACAGATGCAGGTGTCGTTTGGCAATGTAATACGTATGAGGATGATGGTGAAGCTATTGGTGAGTGTCCTTCATTAACAGTAGAGAGTTTAACTACTTCTAAAGGAATTAAAATGTATCCAAATCCAGCGTCAGATAATTTAAACTTTAATTTCTCAATTGATTTTTCTGGTATGTTATTTATGTATGATGTAACGGGAAGACAAGTGCTAGAGTTAACACTTGAAAATACTTTAGACAAGACAGTTTCTGTAAATTGTTCAGAATTTATTCCTGGAATGTATTTTGTTAAAATGAATAGTAAAAACAAATCGTATGCTACTAAAGTTCTTATTGAGTAATTAGCTTATGTAAACGATAGGAGAATATGTATTACTGAAGGCTTGATAGCTTGTCAAAGTTTACAATAAGTATCATAAATAATAAAAAGGCTACATATATTTATAACGTAGCCTTTTTTAATTATAATATTATTAAATTTTTAAAAAAGGGTTTTCATGAGTAAATTGTAAGGCTTCTTCTAAACCATTAACTAATAGCGGTTAATCTTTTTTATAACAAAAGAAATAATTTAGCCTTTATTTATCGAAGCTTTAAACTGTTGAGGCGTCATTAGTTCCATTTTTTTAAATTGCCTGTTAAAGTAACTTGTGTTATTAAAACCAGATTTAAAAGCAATTTCTGACATTCTAAAATCTGTAGATTCTTTAATTAATTTTTTAGAAAACTTAATTTTTTCAGAGTTTATATAATCAATAGGAGAGATACCTAAGGTGTTTTTAAATTGCTTATGGAAGTGAGACGTGCTCATGTAGGCTTTTTTAGCCAGTAGGTCTACACTAATATCTTTATTGGTTAAGTTGTCTTTAATAAATTTTATAACGGTTCCAATTCTAGTATCGTGAAAAATATGATTAGGATCATTCATAATTAAAGACTTTGCTTTAGTTTGAAGTAGTCTGACAATCAATTCCTGTATCATCAAATCCAATAAAACGTCCTTAGATTTATTGTTATTGGTAAAAGTATAGGTTAACCTTTCTATTAAATGGTTAACGTCTGTGTTATTTATTAAATGCGAAGTGCTTTGGTCTAAATCCCAACTGTTATTCTCGTTTTCTATGGCTACATGTTGGTTAAATTTTTCGACAACTTCATCAATTTTAAAAGCA
Source organism: Olleya sp. ITB9 (assembly GCF_001315805.1). Taxonomy (NCBI): domain Bacteria; kingdom Pseudomonadati; phylum Bacteroidota; class Flavobacteriia; order Flavobacteriales; family Flavobacteriaceae; genus Olleya; species Olleya sp. ITB9. Next base: position 56,341 of record NZ_BCBW01000017.1, on the reverse strand, counting down.
TCAATGCCTAGGGCTAAACATTGGGTTGGCTGTTGCTTAGTGGCAATAGGAAAATCAATAACCATTTCCTTGTTAGTTGGCATGACTACAGATTCACCTGGAAAAAAATCAAAAGCTTTAAAACCATCTATATGCATAACTTTCTGCCCAGTTAGCATACTTGCTATTATCGGAAAGTTAAAAGTTAATGACACTTTTTCTGCAAAAGCGTGGGTTTCATATATGTTAAGTTCTGCATAATCTGCATTATACGTTGTTCTATTTTCCACTAAAGTGGTCAGTTTTCGGCTACTTTTATGATGATTTAATAAGGACTGCATATTCAATACTACAATAAAATTAGAACATACATTTGTTAATAATAGATATGTTCAAGATTATGATAATTCTGTTCAATATAATTAGAATATGATAAAATAACTTTATCAAAAATAAAGATAATATATTTTTTAAACTAAAAAATTATCTATTCACTAATTTAACAAGAAATTATATGAGTTATTCTAAACCTAAATTTAAAGAAAAATATGGCAATTTTATAAACGGAAAATTTGTTGATCCTATAGATGGTCAATATTTTGAAAATACGTCTCCAATAGACAATAGTTTAATTGCTAAATATCCAAGATCACAAAAAGAAGATGTCGAAATGGCTTTGGATGCAGCTAATGCAGCAAAAGAAGCTTGGGGAAACACCTCAGCAACTGAAAGAGCAACGTTGTTAAATAAAGTAGCAGATATTATTGAAGCTAATTTAGAGGAATTTGCTATTATGGAAACCTGTGATAATGGAAAACCTATTCGTGAGACCTTAAACGCAGACTTACCATTATGTGTGGATCATTGGCGTTATTTTGCAGCTTGTATTAGATCTGAAGAAGGTAGTGCAACCGAGTTAGACCAACACACATTATCCATGAATATTAAGGAGCCATTAGGTGTGGTTGGACAAATTATTCCTTGGAATTTCCCATTACTAATGTTGTCTTGGAAGTTACCTCCAGCTTTAGTTACAGGAAATTGCGTGGTTTTAAAACCAGCCGAACAAACACCTTCTACAGCGACATTGTTAATGGAAAAAATAGCTGATGTATTTCCTCCAGGAGTTGTAAATATTGTACATGGTTTTGGTCCAGAAGCAGGTAAACCTTTGGCATCAAGCTCTAAAGTAGATAAAGTTGCGTTTACAGGCGAAACTACAACAGGACAATTAATCATGCAGTACGCCTCTAAAAATTTAAACCCTGTAACAATGGAATTGGGTGGTAAATCACCAAATGTTTTCTTTAATTCGGTTATGGATCATGACGATGCTTTTTTAGATAAAGCAATTGAAGGCGCTGTTTTATTTGCCTTTAATCAAGGAGAAGTGTGTACCGCACCTTCTAGAATTTTGGTTCAAGAAGATATTTACGATGATTTTATGAAGCGTGTGGTTGAAAGAACAAATGCCATAATACAAGATAATCCATTAGATGTAAATACAATGGTAGGTGCACAAGCGTCTAAAGATCAATATGAAAAAATACAATCTTATATAGAAATAGGAAAAGAAGAAGGAGCAAAAGTATTAGCAGGAGGATCTGCTAATAAATTATCCGGTAATTTAGCTGAAGGGTTTTACATCAAACCAACAATATTAGAGGGTCATAATAAAATGCGAGTATTCCAAGAAGAAATTTTTGGGCCAGTCGTTTGTGTTACAAAGTTTAAAGATGAAGCCGAAGCTTTAGAAATTGCTAATGATACACTTTATGGACTCGGAGCAGGAGTATGGACCAGAGATGCACATCAATTATATCAAATACCACGAGCGATTAAAGCTGGTCGTGTATGGGTGAATTGTTATCATTCTTATCCTGCACATGCACCATTTGGTGGTTATAAAAAATCTGGTTTTGGTAGAGAAAACCATGTGATGATGCTTAATTACTATCGTCAAACTAAAAACATGTTAATCTCTTACGATAAAAATAAATTAGGTTTCTTTTAGTAGAAATAAAGTATTAGTATTTAAGGCTGAGTTATTAAGTAATTCAGCCTTTATAATAAATTTAAATTATGAAAAGAGTAGCAATTACACCAAAAGCAGCAAAAGTTTTAGACCAATTAAAAGCAAAGCATGGCGATTTAATTTTTCATCAAAGTGGAGGCTGTTGCGATGGTTCTGCTCCTATGGTATTTGAAAAAGGTGATATGTATTTAGATGAAAGTGATGTTTTGTTAGGAACTTTAAATGATGTTAATTTTTATATGAATCAAGACCAGTTTGAATATTGGAAACACACATACTTAACAGTAGATGTTACTGAAGGTCGAGGTGCAAGTTTTTCATTGGAAATTCCGTTAGGATTGCGTTTTTTAATTCATTCAAGATTATTAACTAAAGATGAAGAAGCGTTTTTTAATGGTTAATACTGTGTAAATCTATTGTTTTTGTTATTTTAATAATTTAAGCTTTAAAAATTAGTGTTATTCACTATTTTGAAGCTTTTTTTGTGGTTAATATTTAAAGATTTAACTAATTAGTGTAATTTTTATTGCTAAAATGATATATTTATGCTAAATTAATATATATGACCGTAGATTTATGTCCCAATTGTGGATCAGACCATTACATTAAAAGTGGAATTGTTAATAATAGACAGCGTTATAAGTGTAAAAAATGCAACTATTTTTTCTCTGTTAATAAGATAGGTAAGAAGATAGACGACTACTACGTTAATAAATCGTTACAATTATACTTAGAAGGATTAACCTATCGCGAAATTGAACGTATTTTAGGGATCTCTCACGTTAGTATCATGAATTGGGTCAAAAAATACAATATCAAACGTCCATATAACTCTAATTATCACCCAACTTATAAGATTTTAAACGCATCAGAACTAGCAATTTATTTTTCAGATGCTTCAAATGTTAAAGGGGCAGGTGTTGTAGTTACAGAGTTAGGAGATAAGTTTATGTTAATAAAATGGGAGCGTTTTAAGGATTAGTATATTAAATTAACAGATAAATATATTAATTTTCTGTTAACACATTGTTTTTAAGAGCTTAGTAGTGCACACAAAATCAATTAACTACTAATTAATCCCTTAAACAATGAGAAAACATACACTATTATTGGCAGGACTCTTTTTAATGTCCTTTCAGTATATGAAAGCTCAAGGTTCTCCTGATTATGATGGAGGTCTTAAGTTTAAATTTAACGAAGATGGATCTAAATATCTTCGGCTTATTTCTTGGGCGCAAGTCCAAGCTAACTATAACACAGACGATACATTTGATGCAAACGGAAACGAAAACAGCAAATTAAATTTCAATTTACGTCGCGCTCGTATATTAATGTTTGCACAAATAAACAAAGACTTTTTAATCGTTTCACACTTCGGATTAAACAGTTTAACCAGTTCTACATTAAGTCCAACGGGAAAAGGAGAGGGCTCTCAACTCTTTTTTCATGATGTTTGGGCACAGTACAATTTAGGTAAAGACCACACTGTTGGAGGTGGTTTACATTATTTTAATGGTATTTCTAGATTAAATAACCAAAGTACACTTAACATGATGACCTTAGACAACAATCGTCAATCTTGGGCAACAATTGGGTTGTCAGATCAATTTGCACGTCATTTAGGTGTTTTTGCAAAAGGAAAATTTGATAAGCTCCAATATCGTGTTGCTATTAATGATGCATCTGTATCTACTTTAGATGCTCGTACTACTGTTGCTGGAGGAGAAGCAGTGTATAACGGTCGTGCAACTCTAGGTTCTAAAGATGCTGGTAAAACATACGCTGGTTATTTTGATTATAATTTCTTAGATCAAGAATCTAATTTTCTGCCTTATAAAGTAGGTAGTTATTTGGGAGGAAAAAAGATTTTTAATGTTGGAGCGGGTTTCTTTTTACATCCTAAAGGCTCTGTAATAGATACAGGTACAGCATTAACACCAAATTTAGAAGGTGAGGATGTTTCAATCTTTGCTGTGGATGCCTTTTATGATGCTCCAATTGATGATAACGGAAGCGCAATTACAGCTTATGCAGTGTATCAAAATAGTGATTACGGTAAAAACTATTTATACAGTGCTTATGGTACAGGAAGCATGATTTACGGTCATGTTGGTTATGTATTTAAAGGTGATGTTGCAAAAACAAGGTTTCAACCTTATGTAAGTTATGGCACGCATAGTTATGATGCGGTAAGTGATGACAGATCTACTTTAGGTATTGGTGTAAATGCTTACATGAGTGGGCATAATTCAAAATTAACTTTAGAATATAAAAATCAAGAATTTGGAGCTTTAGATGCAAATACAATTTCGCTTCAAGCTATGATTTATCTATAAAAATTAACAACTATGAGTGATAAACAAAAACACGCATCAGCGTATTGGAAAGAAAATATTAAATATTTAGCAATATTACTTGTCATATGGTTTGCAGTGTCCTTTGGATGCGGAATCTTATTTAGAGAAGAATTAGATCAATTTAGATTGGGTGGTTTTAAACTAGGTTTCTGGTTTGCACAACAAGGCTCAATATACGTATTTGTAATATTAATATTTGTATACGTAAGATTAATGAATAAACTAGATAAAAAATACGGTTTTGACGATTAGTCTTAACTAATAACTTTAAAAAACAATAATATTATGAGTGTACAATTTTGGACATGGTTATTAGTAGGACTTACTTTTGCCTTATATTTTGGAATAGCAATTTGGGCTAGAGCAGGCTCAACTAAAGAGTTTTATGTTGCTGGTGGAGGTGTTTCTCCTTTAGCAAATGGTATGGCTACTGCAGCAGATTGGATGAGCGCAGCCTCTTTTATTAGTATGGCTGGTATCATTTCCTTTTCAGGTTACGATGGATCAGTTTACCTTATGGGTTGGACTGGTGGATATGTGCTTTTAGCCCTATTATTAGCACCATATTTAAGAAAATTTGGAAAGTTTACTGTTCCAGATTTTATTGGAGATAGATATTACTCCAATACCGCAAGAACAGTAGCTGTAATCTGTGCATTAATTGTATCGTTTACTTACGTTGCAGGACAAATGCGTGGTGTTGGTATTGTATTTTCTCAATTCTTACAAGTGGATATTAATATAGGTGTGATAATAGGTATGGCAGTGGTTTTAACCTTTGCTTTATTAGGAGGAATGAAAGGTATTACATACACACAAGTGGCTCAGTATTGTGTATTAATATTTGCATTTATGGTGCCTGCATTTTTTATATCAATGCAAATGACAGGAAATATTATTCCGCAAATAGGAATGGGAAGTAAGGTTGAAGGTGGAGCATTTTTACTAGATAAATTAGATACTTTACACACTCAATTAGGTTTTAACGAATATACAAGCGGAACCAAAAGTACTTGGGATGTTTTTGCAATTACCTTAGCATTAATGACAGGTACAGCAGGATTACCGCACGTAATTGTACGTTTTTTCACTGTTCCAAAAGTAAAAGATGCACGTAAATCTGCTGGTTATGCTTTATTTTTAATAGCTATTTTATACACAACAGCACCTGCAATTGCAGTGTTTTCTAGAACTAATCTAATAGAAACGGTTAGTAATAAGGAATATAAAGAAATTCCAGAATGGTTTAAAAATTGGGAAAATACAGGGTTAATTGCTTGGTCAGATAAAAATGGAGATGGAAAAATTCAATATGTCGCAGGAAATGCTTTGTCAGGTAAAAAACCAGAATATACTGATGCACGAGGAGCAAATGGAGAACGTGTGGTTGCTAATGTAAGTGATGCTTCAAACGAGTTGTATGTTGATAGAGATATAATGGTATTGGCCAACCCAGAGATTGCTAATCTACCTAATTGGGTAATTGGCTTAGTAGCAGCAGGAGGATTGGCAGCAGCATTGTCAACAGCAGCAGGATTATTATTGGTAATTTCGACATCTGTATCTCACGATTTAGTTAAAAAACAACTAAAGCCAGATATCTCTGATAAAGACGAATTAAAAGTGGCTAGAATAGCTATTTTTATAGCTATCTTAATTGCAGGTTATTTTGGTATTAATCCACCAGGATTTGTAGCTGCAGTCGTCGCGCTAGCATTTGGTTTAGCAGCAGCCTCCTTTTTTCCGGCTATTATTTTGGGTATTTTTGATAAACGTATGAATAGTCAAGGTGCCATCTCTGGTATGGTCGTAGGTATTGTACTAATGCTATTTTACATGATGAAATTTAAACTAAACATGTTTGGTGGTGGTACAAGTGCAGATTGGTGGTTTGGTACCTCTCCAGAAGGATTTGGTACTATTGCAATGTGTGTAAATGTTGTAATATCATTAATCGTTTCTAGATTAACACCAGCTCCACCTCAAGATGTACAAGATATGGTTGAAAGTATAAGAATTCCTTCTGGAGCAGGAGAAGCTCACGATCATTAAGGCTTTGAGTTCTGTCTGAGTGTTTTTCCGCGAAAGCGAAAAGCATATTGAACTTAATTTAAATTTAGTTAGTTAGGAAGTCAGCATTACATTTTGTAGTGCTGATTTTCTTATATTAGTAACGTTATAAATTTTTCGCTTTCGCGGAAAAGAAATTCAATAAACCAAATGAAAAAAAGGCATGAACAAAAGCTAGTAGTATTGTCTATAGCATTATGTTTAATTTTTAATGTTCCATTCATCCTTATTTTTAATTTTGAAGGAGCTCTTTTTGGTATTCCGACTTTATATTTTTCAATATTTTCAATTTGGTTGCTATCCATCGTTATTTCATATATTGTATTAAAACGCCATTATGAATAACTACATATTAGTAATCATAATTGTAATGTATTTAGCAGTGTTATTTTACATTGCTTTTCTTGCTGAAAAAAAACGACAAAGTAAGTGGGTAAATAATCCATATGTGTATACCTTATCTTTAGCAGTCTATTGTTCTGCTTGGACGTATTATGGTAGTGTTGGTATTGCTGCCAATTCTGGTATAAATTTTTTACCAATCTATTTGGGTCCTATTATAGCAACACCTTTATGGATTGTTGTACTTAGGAAGATTATTAGGATTTCTAAACAGCATAAAATATCATCTATTGCAGATTTTATTTCATTACGTTATGGTAATAGTCGGTTTCTTGGTGCTTTAGTAACCATAGTTTGTTTATTCGGTACCTTGCCATACATTTCATTACAATTAAAAGCAGTTTCAGAAACTTTCGAAATCATGTCAGACGACACTAGCTATGTCTCCACAACAGTAATTGACGATTCTACATTTTACGTAGCATTATTGCTAGCCATATTTGCTACTTTTTTTGGAACACAAAATGCAGATGCTTCTGAAAAACATAAAGGTATTATTGCTACAGTAGCGTTTGAGTCGGTTTTAAAATTAGTGTTTTTTTTAGCAATTGGTATTTATGTGACCTTTTATTTGTTTGATGGTACTACGGATATTTATAACCAAATTTCAGTTACCGAAAACTTTAAACAGCTCACTACACTTAGCGGAATAGAAGATGGTTTTAACTGGTTTTTCTTGATAGGTTTATCCTTTATGGCCATATTTTTATTACCAAGACAATTTCAGGTTTCAGTTTTAGAAAACAATAGAGAAAAGCATTTAAAAAAAGCTATTTGGTTGTTTCCGTTGTATCTTTTATTATTTAATTTGTTTGTTATTTTTATTGCTTGGGCTGGTAAATTAACCTTTGGAGAGACGCAAAACTCAGAGTATTATTCATTATTACTTCCTTTAGAAAACGGAAATTCATTTCTAGCCACACTCGTTTTTTTAGGTGGTTTTTCGGCTGTTATTTCTATGGTTATTGTATCTACTTTAGCATTGTCTACTATGGTAAGTAACAACTTAATTATACCGTATGGTTTTTTAGAGAAGTTTATAAAAAATCAACCAGAACGAAATTCTAAATACATTAAAAATATTCGTCGTATTTCTATTTTTACCATCATAATAACTGCATATTTCTTTTATGTGATTTTTTCAAAAGAATTATCATTGTATTCTATTGGTTTAATATCATTTGTAATTATATCACAATTAGGACCTTCTTTTTTTATTGGTTTATACTGGAATCGTGGGTCGTCTAAAGCAGCAACAATTGGTATATTGGTAGGCTTTTTTATAGCAATATATACTTTGATATTACCATTTACATTACAAGTCTATACTGGAACAGATAATTTTACACAATTTGGGTTGTTTGGTATTTCAGCTTTAAAACCTTATGCTTTATTTGGTATAGATTTTTTAAGTCCACCTGCACATGCTTTTTTCTGGAGTATGACGTTTAACATCATGAGTTATTTAGTGTTTTCATTAACCTCAAAAGGAAATTACCGAGAACGTAATTATGCAGAGATGTTTGTAGATAGCAACAATTTTACAACGCTTCAGGATAGTGCATTGGTCTGGAAAGGAGAAGCTCATGTGGCAGATATTAAAAATGTTTTGATTCGTTTTTTAGGTGAAAAACGAGCCACTCGAGCATTAAAAATTTTCTTTACAAAATATAAGTTGCCTCAAGATACCCAATTAGCAGACGCAAGATTAATTAATTTTTCAGAAAAATTACTAACAGGAAGTATTGGTTCGGCTTCAGCCAAAATATTAATTTCAAGTGTTGTTAAAGAAGAGCAAATAAGTCTGGTAGAAGTATTAAAAATTTTAGAAGAGTCTAAAGAAAACATTGTTAGCAATAAGGTGTTACTAGAAAAGTCTAATGAATTATCTAAACTGTCTTCAAAATTAAAAGATGCTAATGAAGAGTTACTAACCAAAGACAAGCAAAAAGACGAGTTTTTAGACACAGTAGCACACGAACTTAAAACACCAATTACAGGTATTAGGGCAGCTACCGAGCTTTTGATGGATGAAGACGATGAGATGCCAAAAGATATTAAAGCTCAGTTTTTAAAAAATATACTACAAGATTCAGATCGTTTGGGACGTTTGATACATAATATTCTTGATTTTGAAAAACTAGAAACTGGTCGTTTACATTTAGATATGCAGTATCAAGATCTTCAAAAAACTATAGCTAAAGCCATTAGTAGTATCTCGCAAATTGCTAGTAAAAAAGAGGTGAAAATAATTAATAATAATCGTCATAGTTTTAAAACTAATTATGACGAGGATCGTATCCTGCAAGTATTAACCAATTTACTGTCTAATGCTATAAAATTTTGTAATCCTAAAACTGGACAAATTATCGTTGATTTAAAGTTAGGTAATGCTTTAGTCGAAATTTCTGTAAGCGATAATGGTAAAGGGATTCCAGAGGAAGATCAGGATTATATTTTCGATAAATTTTACCAGTCTAAACATCAAAATACAATTAAGCCAGAAGGTAGCGGATTAGGTTTAGCAATAACAAAACAAATAGTAGAAAAGCATAACGGGAAAATTTGGGTAAAAAAGGACGTTAAAAAAGGAGCAACATTTGTTTTTACCATACCTTTTAAGTAAATTGTTATCTAGAAAGTATGAAGAAGAAAATTTTAATTGTTGACGACGAGCCAAATATTGTCATGTCGTTAGAATACACTTTCAAAAAACAAGGTTTTGAAGTGTTTATAGCAAGAGATGGAAGTGAGGCTTTAGAGATATTAAAACATCATATTCCTAATGTGATTTTGTTAGATGTTATGATGCCAAATGTAGATGGTTATCAAACACTGACACATATTAAAAATACGGACAGTTTAAAGGCAACCAAAGTGGTGTTTTTAACAGCTAAAAATAAAGCTTCAGATATTGAAAAAGGTTTAAAACTTGGAGCAGATAAATATTTAACAAAACCTTTTTCAGTAAAAAAAATAGTTTCAGAAATATTGGAACTAGTGACTTAAAACAGTTTTTTAAGTTTATTTAAAATTGGTTTTGTGTGCAAACAAACTAAGTTTAATTAAAGTTTAAAGACATGAAATTTCACATCAACCCATTAGCGTCAGATATTATAATTAGCATTTATATTATCGTTACGCTTTATCTTAGGTTTAAATTTGAAAGTCAAACCTATACAAGTCCAATGCTATCCATAGTTTTGGGACTTTGTTTTGTGCTTATAATCTATGCACTTGTAAAATTAAAAGTACTCAATCCTAATTGGTTCGGCTTATTTAATTCTAAAAAAGCTTAACTATGTTTTATCATCAATTTTACAGAAAAAGCATAGATCAACCTGAGCAATTTTGGCTTGAACAAGCCAATAATTTGGAGTGGTTTAAAGTACCAAAAAGCATATTGTCTAAAGATAAATATGACTATGATCAATGGTTTAAAGATGGAGAACTTAACTTAAGTTATTTGTGTGTTGACAAACATATCAAAGAAGGATTTGGAGATCAAAATGCAATTATTTACGACTCTCCAGTTACCAATACAAAACAGCACATTACCTTTAATCAATTACATCACGAAGTGTCAAAACTTGCAGGTGGTTTACAACGTTTAGGATTGCAAAAAGGAGATACGTGTATCATTTATATGCCTATGATTCCGCAAGCATTATATGCTATGTTGGCATGTGCTAGAATAGGTGTTATACATTCGGTTGTGTTCGGAGGTTTTGCACCACATGAATTAGCTATTAGAATTAATGACTGTAAGCCAAAAGCAATTATCACAGCTTCAAATGGAGTCGAAATCCAGAAAATTATTCCATACAAACCATTTGTAGATCAAGCAATCGCTAAAGCGGAAGTAAAGCCAGAACATGTCATTGTTTTTGATAGACAATTAGGTGTTGAGATTCCGAAGAAAAACTACGACGTTGATTATCAAACGTTAGTCGACGAGGCTCCATCAATTAATGCCATTGCAGTACAATCCACACATCCTTCTTATATATTATACACTTCAGGAACCACAGGAACTCCAAAAGGAATTATTAGAGATACAGGTGGTTATGCAACCGCTTTAAAATTTTCTATGAAATATATCTATGGCGTAAACGAAGGTGAAACCTTTTGGGCAGCAAGTGATGTTGGTTGGGTAGTAGGACACAGTTTTATAGCTTACGGACCCTTATTAAATAGAAATACAACAGTACTTTTTGAAGGAAAACCAATTAAAACACCAGACGCATCAACGTTTTGGCGCGTAATTAATGAACATAATGTAAAAGCAATGTTTACTGCTCCAACAGCAATTAGAGCTATTAAAAAAGAAGACCCTAAAGGTCAGATGCTAAAGCGTTTTGATTTGTCTTGTTTAAAATATTTGTTTTTAGCAGGAGAGCGTTGTGATGTGGCAACTCTAAGTTGGACTGAAGAAAAACTTCAAATTCCTGTAATTGACCATTGGTGGCAAACCGAAAGTGGATGGCCTATGATTGCAAATATGGTTGGTGTTGGTTTACAGGATATTAAACCAGGTTCAGCTGGATTACCTGTTTGTGGTTATGATATTCATATTTTAAATGAAGAAGGAGAGCAAGTAAAATCTAGTGTAGAAGGCTACGTTGTAATAAAATTGCCATTACCACCAGGAACCTTAAGTAACCTTTGGGGAAATCCAGAACGTTTTAAATCTGGTTATTTAAATCGTTTTCCTGGTTATTATTTTTCAGGAGATGGTGGATATAAAGACGAAGATGGTTATATATTTATAACAGGTCGTGTAGACGATATTATTAACGTTGCTGGACATCGTTTATCAACAGCAGAAATGGAAGAAATTGTATCCTCACATAAATCTGTTGCAGAATGTGCAGTATTTGGTGTGCATTGTCAGCTTAAAGGTCAAAAATCATTAGGATTGGTTGTTTTAAAAACAGAAACTTCACTTAATCATCATACCATTCAAAATGAAATTATACAAGATGTGCGTCGCGAAATTGGTGCTGTAGCTTCCTTTAGAGAGGTTTTTGTAGTAAACCGATTACCAAAGACAAGAAGCGGAAAAATTCTTCGTAAATTGTTACGTAATATAGCAGATCAACAACAGTATAATATACCATCCACAATTGATGATGATAGTATTATAGAAGAAATAAAATTAATATACAAAACCAACAAAGTTGGGATTCATAAATAAAATTTAATCAAAAAAACATGAGTAATTATCACATAAAACATTTAGAAGAATACTACCAAGTATACCGTAAATCTGTCCGTAATCCAGAAAGTTTTTGGGAAGAAATTGCCGAAGAACATTTTATGTGGCGAAAAAAATGGGATAATGTGTTAAGTTGGGACTTTTCAAAACCAGAAGTTAAGTGGTTTGAAGGTGCCAAACTAAATATAACCGAAAACTGTATAGACAGACATTTATATACAAGAGGTGATAAAACAGCTATTATTTTTGAACCTAATAATCCAGACGAAGAAGCGCTTCATATTACCTACAGAGAATTACATGATCGCGTCTGCAGATTTGCAAACGTATTAAAGGAAAACGGAATAGGTAAAGGAGATAGAGTTTGTATCTATTTACCAATGATTCCAGAATTAGCAGTTTCTGTTTTAGCATGCGCAAGGATTGGTGCAATACATTCTGTTGTATTTGCAGGATTTTCTGCCACAGCTTTAGCAACCAGAATTAAAGATAGTGATTGTAAAATGGTAATAACATCAGATGGTTCTTATCGAGGTGCAAAAACAATAGATTTAAAAGGTATTGTGGACGAAGCGCTTTTGGAATGTCCTGGTGTAAACAATGTATTAGTAGCAAAACGTATTAATTCAGAGATTAATATGCAAAAAGGTCGTGACCAATGGTTACAACCATTATTAGATGAAGCCTATCATGACTGTGTGCCAGAAATTATGGATGCAGAAGATCCATTATTTATTTTATATACCTCAGGATCTACAGGTACACCAAAAGGTATGGTACATACCACAGGAGGATACATGGTATATTCTGCATATACTTTTAAAAATGTATTTCAATATCGCGAAAAAGATGTCTATTGGTGTACAGCAGACATTGGTTGGATTACAGGACACAGTTATATTGTATATGGACCATTATGTAATGGTGCAACCACAGTAATGTTTGAAGGTGTTCCTAGTTATCCAGATTTTGGACGTTTCTGGGAAATTGTAGAAAAACATAAAGTCAGTCAATTTTACACAGCACCAACAGCAATTCGTGCATTAGCAAAAGAAGGTGTAGAACATCTAGAAAAGCACGATTTATCTTCACTTAAAGTATTAGGTACCGTTGGAGAGCCAATTAACGAAGAAGCTTGGCATTGGTACGATGATAACGTTGGTAAACGTAAAGCTCCAATTGTAGATACATGGTGGCAAACCGAAACTGGAGGAATTATGATTACGCCAATAGCCTTTGCAACACCAACCAAACCAACCTATGCTACCTTACCATTTATTGGTATCCAACCAGCATTAATGGATGAGCATGGTAAAGAAATTAAAGGTAATCAAGTAGATGGTCGTTTATGTATAAAATTCCCTTGGCCAAGTATGGCAAGAACCATTTGGGGTAATCACCAACGTTATAAAGACACCTATTTTTCAGCCTATGATAATAAATACTTTACAGGAGATGGAGCATTACGTGATGAGGTTGGATATTACAGAATAACTGGTCGTGTTGACGATGTTATCATTGTCTCTGGACATAACCTTGGAACTGCACCAATTGAAGATGCTATTAACGAGCATCCAGCTGTCTCCGAAAGTGCTATAGTAGGGTTTCCTCATGACATCAAAGGAAACGCATTGTATGGTTATGTAACCCTTAAAGAAACAGGAGAAAGTAGAAAGCACGATAATTTGCGTAAAGAAATTAACCAGCTTATTACAGAGCAAATAGGGCCAATTGCTAAGTTAGATAAAATACAGTTTACTAACGGATTACCTAAAACACGAAGCGGAAAAATAATGCGTCGTATTTTACGTAAAATTGCCAGTAATGACACAGGTAACCTTGGAGATATAAGTACTTTATTAAATCCAGAATGTGTTGAAGATATAATGGATAATGTATTGTAAATAAGTATTTGGGCATTACACTTTTCCGCTTAAGCTACAAAGTGTCGGGCTTTCACTACTCGCTCTCTGCGAGGAGCTCAAACAGACCGTTCAATCCCTAATGCAAAAACAAAACAGGCAACCTTTTAGGGTTGCCTGTTTTGTTTTAAATATGTTATGTAAATTAGATTACTTTAAAATCTAACAATAATTCTCCTTCAATATAAGCCTGTAAATGGTCACCTTTAACACTTTCACCAGTACCAAAAGCTGGAGTCCCTGTAAAGATTAAATCTCCAGGATTTAAAGTCATAAATTGTGATGTAAACGCAATAATTTCAGCAAAATTGTAAATCATAAAATCGGTATTTCCTACCTGTTTTTCTTCATTATTAATAGTCAAACTAAAGTTTATGTCATTTAAATCTTTAAAATTAGACACAGGTAAAAAACCAGATATTGGTGCAGCTCCATCAAACCCTTTAGCTAACTCCCAAGGACCTTTACCTTCACGTACTTGGTTTAATACATCTTTGGCAGTATAATCAATACCAATTGCAATATCTGATATATAATCAGTAGCATCTGTAATGTTTATGTGTTTACCAGTTTTTTCTATTTTAATAACTAATTCAGCTTCATAAACCAATTTTGAAGTAAATTCAGGATAAACTAAATCTTTATTATTAGTTAATAAACTAGATTCAGGTTTAGAAAAAATTATCTGAAACCCTTTGTCAATTGCTTCAAGTTCTGACTTGTCTTTAATATAGTTTTTACCAATAGCTAGTATCTTCATTTTATTTGTTTATTGATTAAATATTTAAAAGTAGTTTATTATAATAAGTAATTAGATTTTTATTAAAATAAAAAATAGAGTATTATTAGATAATTGTAATCACTGTTAATTTAAATAACGTTCTTTGCAATAAGCTTTACACATGAAAAATATTAGAGATTATATAGAAAAAACGGTTGTGATATCTGACGAGGATTGGCAACTTTTTTCATCTAAATTAAAGAATAGAGTGTTTAAAAAAAAGAGCATAATTCTTGATGTAGGTGAAACAGAAAACTATATATCTTTTATAGAAAGTGGTATTGCTAGGTTTTTAATTCCTAAAGAAGATAAGGATAAGGACATTACGTTTGGCTTCTGTTTTAAAAACGAATTTGTAAGTGCATATGATTCTTTTTTGACCAGAAAACCTTCATTATATAGACTACAAGCTTTGTCAGATATTTCTATGTGGAGCATTTCTTACTCAGACTTACAAGAGGTTTACGCAAAGAGTTTTGCTGGTAATGTTATAGGACGCTTGTCTTCAGAACGATTATTTTTAATAAAATCAAAACGCGAACAATCGTTACTAAATCACACTGCAGAAGAGCGTTACCTTAAACTATTTACAGAGCGACCAAATTTAATAAAAGAGATTCCATTAAAATACGTTGCTTCTTATATTGGTGTTACTGCACAAGCATTAAGCAGGATTAGAAAACGTATTTCTTAACCTAGGTTCATTTTAATTGACTTTAAGTATATAGACCTTTGTAAAATTAAAGCAAAGACTATGACAATTTTAATATTTATAATTATTCTGTGGTATACAGGATTATTTTTTCAAACCTTTTTTTTACATCGTTACGCAGCACACCAAACGTTTACAATGTCAAAAGTAACAGAACGTGTGTGTTTTGTTTTAACATGGGTATTTCAGGGTAGTAATTACTTAAGTGCTTATGGTTATGGTGTAATGCACAGAATGCATCATGCTTACGCAGATACAGATAAAGATCCACACTCACCTAAATACGATTCTAATGTGTTTTCTATGATGTGGAGAACAAAAAACATATACCAAGACATTAACAAAAAGCGTATTGCAGTAGCGGACAAGTTTACTAAAAACGTTCCACAATGGAAAAGTTTTGACAAGTTTGCAAGCTCTAGAGTATCGCGTTTAACTTGGGGAACAGCCTACACCATATTTTTTATTGTATTTGCAACCGCTTGGTGGCAATGGTTATTGTTGCCAGTAGCCTTTTTAATGGCTCCGATACATGGTGTTATTATTAATTGGTTTGCTCATATTTATGGATACCGTAATTTTAAAGTTAGTGATACCTCAAAAAACCTTTTACCAATAGATATTTTAATGATGGGAGAAGGGTATCATAATAACCATCATTCGCACAGTGGACGCGCTAATTTTGGAGTACGTTGGTTTGAAATTGATTTTACGTATTTAATAATGGTGGTTTTAGACAAGCTTAAAATTATTAAAATTAAAAAAACAGCAGTATAGTTTAATGTTGGTAAAACATGTAAAGCAATCTTAAAAAAATACATAATTTTGTGACATGAATTTATCAAACGCAATACCATCCAATTTAAAGCCAAAACGCTTAGCAGTAAAACTAACAGCAAATGGCGAGCAATATGTACACCAAGGTCATCCTTGGGTATTTTCGGATAGTATTGTTAAGATAAATAAAGACGCTAAAACAGGTGACTTAGCCATCATTTTTGGTAAACGAAAAAACGCAATGATTGGTATAGGTTTGTATGATGCAAACTCGCCAATACAAATAAAAATGATTTATAATAGCACAGCATCAGTGGTAATTGATGCTGTGTTTTTTAAGCAAAAAATACAAACAGCCTATTCCAAGAGGCTACCATTACTACAAACTAATACAAATAGTTATAGACTATTATTTGGTGAAAACGACGGATTTCCATCTTTAATAGCAGACGTCTACGCAAACGTGTTAGTTGTAAAACTATATTCCGAAATTTGGTTACCCTACATTCACACCATTTTAGAAAGTTTAATAGAAGTCTCTAAATGCAAAACCGTAGTTATGCGTTTAAGTAGAGGATTACAAAACTCTAAAACCCATCAATTAGAAGATGGAGCAGTCGTTTATGGTACACTTAAAAATGAAGTTGTACAGTTTATTGAGCATGGTGTAAACTTCTCGGCTAACGTAATAAAAGGGCATAAAACAGGTTATTTTCTAGATCATAGAGATAACCGTAGGCAAGTAGGTTTGTACAGTAAAGGTAAAACCGTTTTAGATGTATTTAGTTATGCAGGTGGATTTTCGGTACATGCATTAGCCAATCAAGCTACAGAAGTAACAAGTTTAGATATTAGTGCACAAGCCCTAGAAATAGCTAAACAAAACGGAAAGTTAAACAATTATACAGGAAAACATCACACCATTGCTGATGATGCTTTTAAAGCCTTAAAACAGTTAGTCAAAAAAGGCGTTGTTTATGACGTGGTTGTTATAGATCCACCAAGTTTTGCTAAACAACAAACCGAAATTGACTTAGCCAAAAAAAAATACGCTCAACTGGCACAATTAGGAGAGCAGTTAACAGCCAAAAACGGATTATTAGTTTTGGCAAGCTGTTCTAGTCGTGTAACAGCACAAGTATTTTATGACATTAATACAACAACATTAAACGCTAGTCAAAGGGCTTTTAAAACCATAAAAACCACACAGCATGATACAGATCATCCAATAGGTTTTCCTGAAGGAGCCTATTTAAAATGTGGTTATTATCGTTTAGATTAAATGGTAGTTAATAAGTATTAGGGCATTCCCTTTTGCCTTTTTTATTAAGGCAAAACGTCAGGCTGTCCGTTATATCTTTTTTAAGAAAAATAAAAAAGGATGCCACTTCCATCCTTAATGCAAAAACAAAAACACAACTTTAGGTTTGTGTTTTTTGTTTTAAGTTAGATTTTCAGTTTAGAGTAAACCTTATTGTAAGCACGTAAAGTGTTTTCCGCGAAAGCGATATTTATAACCTATGGCAACTGAGATAATTTATACCTACCATGCAACAATTCTTGAATATCTTTAATAGGTTTAAAACAACCCTTAAGTTTAAGTTTATTGTTTTTACTAAGGTTTTTGACATCAACAAACTGTCCAGAATCGTTATGTTTTAACCCTTGTTTGGTCCTAAAACGCAATAAAACTCTAAAGGCGCTAATACAAGAATTGTATAATGCTTTATGCTGAGGTTCTAGCTCAGATAATTTTTTAAACCTTGCAATAGTACTATTAATATCCTTTACGTGATGTGATAAAAGTAACACTCTAGCTGCATCTACAAGAGGCATTATAGCTCTAGATTTAATATCAAATTGGTTTTTATGTTCTCCAGAAATTTCAACCAAAAACGTTTTAAAAAAGCTTAAAGGTGCAGGTTTTTTTATGGCATTACGACCCATATAAGTTAAAAATATCGGATTTGTTTCTAGGGTTTCAAACACGTAATCAGACATGCTGCTTACTAAATTCTGATTTCCATAAACATAATTATAATCAAAAAAGATATTAAATAATGCCATTTTATCCTGGTCCGCATGCGTTATCCAATTGCTAAATTGTGCTTGCCAGTCAGAAACGGTTAAACACCATTTTGGGTTGCTAGCCATCATGTTTGCAGGACATAACTTAAAACCAACAATAGCTAGTTTTTGGTTTACAGCTTCGGCTAATTTTAAAAAATAAGCTTTGGTTTTGATGTCTTCAGTAGAGTCTTCGTAGACTAAAGCATTATCTTGATCTGTATATAACAATTGCTCTTTTCTACCTTGACTACCAATAGCTAACCAAGCAAAAGAAACTGGTGGTTCTTGATTAAATTCGGCAATAGACAAATCAATAATTCGTTTAGTAATAGCTTCATTTATTGCAGTTATTATTTTAGAAATAAAACCAATTGGTATACTTTGTTTTAAATATCCTTTTAATAAATCTTGAGCTTTAGCACGAATGTATTTCAAACTTTCGGCAGAATTAGCACGTTTGATATCCTTTATTAAAACCGAAGGATTATTACCATTAACTACAATAATATCTTGCTGAGATAGTATGCCAATTAATTCTGAGTTTGGTGTACCATCTTTAGTAATACATAAGTAAGTTAAATCGTTTTTTAATAAACCTATTTGTGCTTCTGCAACAGAGATGTTTTTTGGAAAAGTAAAAACAGGAGCATACATAATAGCCTCTACAGGCTCTGTAATAGCATGAATACCTGTTGCTACTTTATGTCTTAAGTCTTTATCTGTAATAATTCCTACAGGCTTTTTATTATCTGTAATAACTATAGATCCTACTTTATTTTGACTCATGATAATGGCAGCTTCTTTAATACTTGTGCCAGGTTCGCAAACTGAAGGATTTGTAGAGTATTTAGCCGATTGGATTTCGGTAAAATTTGAAGTTTCAGGTTTTAATATTCCAATATTTGCAAATAAAGTACCTTTATCCTCATCACTATAAGGGTTACGAGTATTGGTTGCAAAACTGGCTATTAAAAACTGATTAGCTTTAGGATTATTTATTATAATGTCTTCTAATAATTTAGAAGGAATACTATACACAATACTGTCTTCAATAGCTTTAGCATCTAACAAGTATTGATCTTTACGGATTAATGCTCGTAGCCCAAAAACATCTCCTGTATCACATTTATCAACCAAATCTGATTGTCTAAACACGCCAATTGCACCATCCTTAACCACGTAAAAATAATCGTGTAAGGGTTCATTTTGTTTAAAAATAAAATTATCTTTTTCTAAATATAATACTTTAACTTCTTGAGCAATAGTCTGTAATTGCTCGTCTGTTAAGGCATCAAAAGGAGGAAAGCTTTTTAAAAAGTGTAGTATTAATTGGGCATTGGTTTGTTTCATAGCACTAAATTATTGAAATGAAATTGAAATGACTTCATTTTTATAAATTTCTTAATAAATAGTTATGGTTTCTATTTAACTTTTCGGTAAAGTATAAATAACCATTAGGCAACTTTGTAATGTTTAAAATTTACGGAATTTGCAAAAAAAACAATGGAGTTATTTTTAGTCGCTTTTGGCGCATTATTTTCGATTATGAATCCCTTAGGAACCGTTCCTGTTTTTGTTGCGTTAACACAAGAGCACACTAAAAAAGAACGCGCTTTAACAGCATTTTGGACAGCCATAGATGTGCTTGTTATTTTGATGTTATCGTTTTTTGCAGGTAAATACATTTTATCTTTTTTTGGTATTAGTTTAAATGCTTTGAAAATTGCAGGAGGTATGATTATTACGTCTTCAGGTTTTGCTTTGTTAACTGGTAAGTTTAGAGAACATAAAGGTATGAAGCGTCAAAAAGTACAAGACGATATTCATTCTAGAGAAGGTATTAGTTTGACACCTTTGGCAATACCAATGTTAGCAGGACCAGGTACTATATCTTTATTAATAACCTATAATCAAGAATTTGTTTTAACCAGCCAAATTTTAACTATTGTTGGATCAATATTATTAGCAGCAGTTGCAATTTATATTATTTTAAAAAGTGCACATTTTATAGTTAAGT
Source organism: Olleya sp. ITB9 (assembly GCF_001315805.1). Lineage (NCBI taxonomy): Bacteria > Pseudomonadati > Bacteroidota > Flavobacteriia > Flavobacteriales > Flavobacteriaceae > Olleya > Olleya sp. ITB9. Next base: position 36,001 of record NZ_BCBW01000017.1, on the reverse strand, counting down.
TTTTAGGTGCTTCTGGTATTAATGCTTTATCAAGAATTATTGGTTTTATAGTTATAGCAATAGGTGTGGAGTATATTATATCTTCAGTAGTTGATATTTTGACAAAGATTGATTTTTAATCCATTACGCTAATGTTTTTTTTCTTTTTAGTCATTTTTACATAAGTAAAAATTAAAAAAGAGAGTGTCCCAAAAACAGTAAAACCTATAAATAAAGGTAATGCTGTTTTATGTACAAAACTACCAATGTAATTAGCAATTGGTACAGCCATTATTGTAGATATAAAACCTGTAAGTGCAGCTCCAATACCTGCTATATGACCAATTGGTTCCATTGCTATGGCTCTTAAATTTCCAAAAATAAAGCCAATAGTAAAAAACTGAATAGCCATAAAAAATAAAATAACTACTAAGGAAGGATTGCTAGTTGCATTCCAAAATAACAGAACGTAAAGAAAGGCATTTAGACTAAAGGTAATAATAGCAATATAAGATAAACGCCACATGCCCAATCGCATTACGAAGCTTCCGTTTAAAAAAGTAGATAAACCAACACCAGCAGCTAAACCAGCAAAAATATATGGAAACTCTTCAATCAAGCCATATTGGTTTTCAAAAATAACTTGTGAAGCACTTAAATATACTATAAAAGCTCCAGAAATAAATCCAGAGATGATTGTAAAAGCAATAGTTTCTTTGTGCTTAATAAGTTCTTTTATACCATCAATAAAAACATGTTTACTAAATTTAATTTTATATTCAGGTTTAAGGGTTTCTGGTTGTCTTTTCCAAAACCAAATACTGACAAGTATAGCCATTATTAATTGTACATAAAAGATACCTGACCAATGGTAATGGTTTAAAATAAATTTACCCATTACAGGAGCAATAACAGGAACTAATATGAAAAATGTGGTTACAAAAGACATGATTTTAGCCATGTAATCTCCTTTATACATGTCTCTAATTACAGCAATGGCAATGGTACGTGGAGCAGCTAAACCAATACCTTGAAGTATACGTCCTAAAACCATAATTGCTAAGCTACCAGATAATACGCAAATGATGCTACCTGTAGCAAACACTAAAAATCCAATGTATACAATAGGTTTGCGTCCAAAACTATCTGATAAAGGACCAAATAATAATTGCCCAAAACCTAAACCTAAAAAAATCATTGTTATTAACAATTGGTTGTTATTAGTATCTAAACTGTTTATTGATACGCCAATATGTGTCATAGCTGGTAAAATAGCGTCTATTGCTAAAGCTACAATGGACATTAGTGAAGCCATTAAAGCAATAAATTCTAATCTTACAGTTTGGTTTTCTTGCATTCTGCAAAAGTAGTGTAAATTTAAGTTTTGATTAGTTTTATACTTGTAAAATAGATGTTAAATTAAAGTGTTTGTTAAATGTTTAAACAAAAAAAAGAGCCTTTTTTAAGGCTCTTTTTTTATGTTTTTTTACTTTTATAATGGAATATTACCATGCTTTCGGTTTGGTAATACTTCTTCTTTATGTTCAAGCATTGTAAACGCTTTAATTAATTTACGTCTCGTATTTTCAGGCAGTATAACTTCATCTATAAAACCACGTTCTGCAGCTTTATAAGGGTTAGCAAACAAGTCTGCATATTCAGCTTCTTTTTCTAGTAATTTATCCTCAGGATTATCTGCTGCTTGTATTTCTTTTCTAAAAATAATTTCACTAGCTCCTTTAGCTCCCATTACTGCAATTTCAGCACTTGGCCAAGCATAATTAAGATCTGCTCCAATGTGTTTAGAGTTCATGACATCATAAGCTCCACCATAAGCTTTACGTGTAATAACGGTAACTTTTGGGACAGTAGCTTCACTTAATGCATATAATAATTTTGCACCATGGACAATAATTCCGTTCCATTCTTGATCTGTTCCAGGTAAAAAACCAGGGACATCAACTAATACTAAAAGGGGAATATTGAAGGCGTCACAAAAACGTGTAAAACGTGCTGCTTTACGTGAACTGTTAACATCTAAAACTCCTGCTAAAAACAGAGGTTGATTAGCAACTATACCAACACTTTTACCACCAATTCTTGCAAATCCTACAATAATATTTTCGGCAAAGTCTTTATGTATTTCAAAAAAGCTATCCTCATCTATTAAACCTTTTATAACATTATGCATGTCGTATGGTTTATTAGCATTATTAGGTATGATTGATTTTAGCTCATCTCTAACTTCTTCGCCTAAAGTGTAAGGTAAATCTTTTGGTTTTTCAAGGTTGCTTTGTGGTAAGTAGCTTAAAAGACGCTTAACATCTTCAAGACAATCTATATCATTAGATGAAGTAACGTGAGCAACTCCAGATTTAGTAGAGTGTGTACTTGCACCTCCTAATTCTTCGCTTGTCACAGCTTCATTAGTTACTGTTTTTACTACGTTTGGACCAGTTACAAACATGTAACTGGTGTCTTCCACCATCATAGTGAAATCTGTCATTGCAGGACTATAAACAGCACCTCCAGCACATGGACCCATAATTGCTGAAATTTGAGGAATTACTCCTGATGCTTTTACATTACGATGAAAAATATCTGCATAACCACCTAAAGATCTTACACCTTCTTGGATACGTGCTCCACCAGAGTCATTTAATCCAATTAAAGGCGCTCCAACTTTTAGGGACAAGTCCATTATTTTACAGATTTTTTCGGCATGTGTTTCTGATAATGCACCACCAAATACGGTAAAGTCTTGTGCAAAAACATAGACTAAACGTCCATTAATAGTACCATAACCAGTAATTACACCATCACCATAAAATTTTTGATCTTGCATACCAAAATCTACGGTTCTGTGTGTTACTAAAGCACCAATTTCTTCAAAAGACCCTTGATCCATTAAATAGGTGACACGCTCTCTTGCTGTTAATTTTTTCTTTTGGTGTTGTTTATCTATTCTAGCTTGTCCTCCTCCTAATTTGGATAGTTCTAGTTTTTCGTTTAAAGTTTTTATTTTGGATTCCATAAGGTTTCAATTAATAAACATTAACATTATTAATCTTTTACTATCATTAAATAGTTAAGATTAGTTGTTAGGTAGTCTAAGTTGTTTTTGATCTTCTAAATATTGTTTAACAGCTATCATTGCAGCAATTTTAGCTTCTGCTTCTGAGGCTTCATGTAAAGCTTCAGGTGAGTAATGTTTTTTAACAAAATGAGTATCAAAATTTCCAGATTTAAAAGCCTCATGATTACAAACAAATGTACCAAAAGGTAAAGTGGTTTTAATCCCTTCAACTTGATAATCTGCAATAGCTTTAATCATAAGTTGTATGGCTTCTTCACGAGTTTTTCCGTAGGTAATTAATTTAGCCAACATTGGATCATAATAGATAGGGACATCCATACCTTGCTTAAAACCATTGTCTACCCTTATGCCTTTACCAACAGGAAGTTTATAAACATCTAAATGACCAACACTTGGTAAAAAGTCGTTTAAAGGGTCTTCTGCATACACACGTAGCTCTAAAGCGTGTCCATTAATTTTTAAATCCTCTTGTTTGATATTTAATGCCTCACCACGAGCTACTTTTATTTGCAATTCTACTAAGTCAACACCAGCAATAATTTCTGACACAGGATGCTCAACTTGTAGTCTTGTATTCATTTCTAAAAAATAGAAGTTTTTATTTTCGTCTAATAAAAACTCGACCGTACCTGCACCAACATAATCACAAGCATTAGCAACTTTTATAGCAGCTTGTCCCATTTCTTCTCTTAATTCAGGAGTTAAAACAACACTTGGCGCTTCTTCAACAACTTTTTGATGACGACGTTGAATACTACATTCGCGTTCAAAAAGATGAATAACATTACCATGTGTATCTGCCATAACCTGAATTTCGATATGACGAGGAGATCCAACGTATTTTTCAATAAAAACCGAACCATCACCAAAAGCATTAACAGCTTCACTAATTGCACGATTCATTTGAGATTCAAACTCTGATTCTTTTTCAACAACACGCATTCCTTTTCCACCACCTCCAGCAGACGCTTTTATAAGAATAGGAAACCCTATGGTTTTAGCTATTTTTTTTGCTTCAGGAATATCTGTTATGGCTTGGTCTGTTCCAGGAACCATAGGTATATCATAGGCTTTTACAGCTTCTTTTGCTGCTAACTTGCTTCCCATAACTTTTATAGCATGAGATTTAGGACCTATAAATTGGATGTTGTTTTTTTCGCAAAGTTCTGCGAAATCTGCATTTTCACTTAAAAAACCATAACCAGGATGTATACCATCTACATTTAGGCTTTTAGCAACTTCAATAATTTTATCACCTAATAAATAGGATTGATTAGAAGGTGCCTCTCCAATTAAAACAGCTTCATCAGCAAAAGTAACGTGAGGAGCATGTCTGTCTGCAGTCGAGTAAACAGCTACAGTTTTTACACCCATTTTTTTGGCTGTACTCATGACTCTTATTGCAATTTCGCCTCTATTAGCGACTAGTATCTTTTTCATGTTATTCAAATTCAATTAACAATTCACCTTTATCAACAGTGTTTCCTTTTGTACCAGAAACAGACTTTATAACTCCATCTCTGGGAGATACAATACTGTTTTCCATTTTCATAGCTTCTAAAATAAGTAAAGGTGTGTCTACAGTAACTTGATCTCCAGCTTTAACCATTATATCCAATATTAATCCTGGCATTGGAGCTTTAATATCATTAACCATTTTTGAAGCACCAACTTCAAACCCTAAAGATTTGATTAAGGCATCTAAATCGTCTTCAATCTTGACAGTATAACTGTTGTTATTGACTTTAATAGTATAGGTTTTAGTATTAAAATTACTGTCTATAATTTGTATATTAGATGGTTTACTTTGTTCTAAAAGATGAAATAATTGAGGTTTAGTTTCAATTAAATCAAGGTTTTTAGCAGATTCTGAATCAATAGTAAATTGAAGCGAATCATTAACTTTTGTGTTAAATTTTTGATTCATTAAAAGATGATGTTTAAAGGTATAAAGATAAACAACTATAACGTTTTAGTAAAATAGTTTTATCATTTATTCTGTTTTAAAGACAGAGTTGTTTTGATGATATTTTATAGCTTTTTTAGATAAGAATATTCCAATACCTAAGGATATAAAAGCACCAACCCAAATACCAGGAACAAAATCTATAAATAGAAAAAAGTCATAAGCACCATGAAATAGTATTGCAAAGCATAAACCGACTAGATTTAAATATAATTTATTGGGCGCAAACTTGGCTTTTCCCATAAAATAACCCATTAAAATCCCAAAAGTAGCATGAGCAGGTACAGCTGTAAATGCTCTAGCTAGAGCAGTAGCAGGACCGCTTTGTAATACATACATTAGGTTTTCGGTAGCTGCAAAACCCATCGATACCATTACCGCATAGACAATTCCGTCAAAGGGTTCGTTAAATTCTTTATGACGTTGTGCATATAGAAGAACGATTAAAAATTTACTTAATTCTTCTGAAAAACCTACTACAAAAAAGGCTTGTTTAAACTGCTCCCAAATACTTAATTTATCTTGTAAAGGTACCAAAATATTAAAAACAGAGTAGAGTAGTGTTGTTATTATAATACTGACTATTGCTCCTAGTAAAAAGGAAGCAAATAGCAGTCTTTTGGGTTCTTTTTCATATTTATCTTTTAAATAAATATAAAATATGATGACAAAAATTGGCGCTAAAGCCATTATTATTAATTGCATAAAACTGAGTTAAGGTAATTTATTAGAGATAGCTTGGATGACTTTAAGGTAATATTCTGTATTTGTGGCTACAAAATGACCATTGTTTTTACTGTTTTTTAATAAGGATTTAAATTCTGATATTGTAACTAGTTTTAAAGCTTCGACTTCTTCTGGTTGTGCTTTTAAATTAGTAATATCAACTTCTAATGGTGTTATAAAAGTATTATGAAACTCGTTATCATTAATTCCGTTTGGATAAGATTGAAAACATTCAAAAACTCCAATTTTTTCTAGTTTAGATGTTTCAATTTGCAACCCAATTTCCTCTTTAATTTCTCTAATAGCTCCATTAATAACAGTTTCTCCAGCATCAATATGTCCAGCAACGGAAACATCCCAAAGTAAAGGATAAATTATTTTTGAGGCTGCACGTTGCCCTAACAATATTTGACCATTTGTTGTATACAGCCAAATGTGTGCAGTATTATGTAAATATCCTTTAGTGTGAATAATGGATTTTAATGCTGTTTGACCAGTTGGTTTACCATTGTTGTCAACAATATCTATTAGCTCGTCCATTTAGTTGTGATTAATTAAAGTAGAAAAAGTAGAGATTAAAGTTTTAAAATCTTTAGCGGTATTATATACATGACAAGATAATCTAATATAATTGCCTCTGTACGAAACATAAATGTTTTGTTTCGCTAAAGCGTTTTTAACGGTATTTATGTCAAGATTTTTAGGAAGTTTTATTCCAAAAAGATGGTGTGATCTATACTCATTATTTTCAATAGTAAAGCCTAATGCTTTTAATTGTTGTACAGCTTCAAGGGAAATGTTTTTACAATACTCTTGAATAGCTTCAGGAGTCCAGTCTAATATCTGTTGTAAAGCTGCAATTTGCATTTTGACGTTTAAAAAGGCAGCACTTTCACCAGCACAATACCTATTAGCCAAAGGTCTATATTGTTGTTTATAGTTAGTTAATTCAGAAAAATCATGACTATCTAACCTATTTATCCAATTTTCTTCAATTGGGTTTCCGTTGTCAAACGCTTTTCCAAAATAGGCATATCCACAACCATAAGGTCCAAATAGCCATTTATAACCAGCACATATTAAAGCATCAGGTTGTAATTCTTTTACCGAAAACGGTAGAGCTCCAATACTTTGACTTCCATCTATAATAAATAAACCATTATGTTGTTTAATTTTTTGTTGTATGGTTTTTAAGTCAAACAAGGTGCCATTAGACCAATGTATGTGTCCCATGGTTACTACAGCAGTATTACTGTTTATGGCATTAATTATGTCTAAATTCCATTGTTTACCAATGTCATTAGATTGGTTTGGTGCTTTAATAACTCTAATTTTGGCTTGATATTTATCGGCTAATTTTTTCCAGGAATAATAATTACTAGGAAATTTTTGGTCTATAATTAAAATTTCATCTGTTGGTTTTAAAACAATATTGTTAGTTACTGTAGCAATACCATAAGAGGCAGATGGTATTAACGCAATACGATTATAATCTGAAGCTTTAATTAAATTAGCGAATAACGATTTTAGTGTTTTTACAGGTTCAAAATAATCAGACCCTGTTATCAGGTAAGGTTTTCTTTTTTGCATTAACCCTTCTAATCCAGCTTGATGTATACTATTAAAAGCAGGAGATTGAGAAGCGATATTTAAATATGTTACGTGTTCTGGTAAATCAAATAAATGTTTTTGATGTTTTAAAGCCATATTTACTACTATTAAAAAAGCCTCAAAATCGAGGCTTTTATGTTTGTTTTAATGCTTTTTAATGATGCCTTTACTTTTTAAAGTATGAAAAAGTTTCGCCATCTTCTATTTTAAGTAATGTTTCATAAATTAATTTAATCACATTTTCAACATCATCTTTATGTACCGTTTCAACAGTGGTATGCATGTAACGTAAAGGTAATGAGATTAAAGCCGAAGCAACTCCACCATTACTATAAGCAAAAGCATCTGTATCTGTACCAGTTGCACGAGAGCATGCAGCACGTTGAAACGGAATGTTTTTTTCATCTGCAGTATCTGTAATTAAATCTCTTAATTTTTGTTGCACAGCAGGAGCATAAGCAACAACAGGACCTTTACCATTCTCTACATGACCTTGTACTTTTTGATCTATCATTGGTGTAGTCGTATCATGTGTTACATCAGTAACTATAGCGACATTAGGTTTAATAGTTTCTGTTATCATTTGTGCACCACGTAATCCAATTTCTTCTTGAACCGAGTTTACTATGTATAATCCAAAAGGTAATTCTTTTTTGTTTTCTTTTAATAAACGTGCTACTTCAGCAATCATAAATCCACCCATACGATTATCTAAAGCACGACAAACAAAGTTATTTTCGTTTAAAATATGAAACTCGTCTGGATACGTAATCACGCAACCAACATGCACACCAAGTGCTTCAACTTCTTCTTTAGTCTTACATCCACAATCAATAAATATATTGTTTGGTTTTGGTGCTTCTTCTTTAGATTTATTACGTGTGTGTATTGCTGGCCATCCAAATACACCTTTTACAATTCCGTTTTTAGTATGGATATTTACAATTTTACTAGGTGCAATTTGGTGATCACTTCCACCATTACGGATGACATAAATTAATCCGTTGTCAGAAATATAGTTAACATACCATGAGATTTCGTCTGCATGACCTTCAATTACCACCTTATATTTAGCATTTGGGTTAATAACACCAACAGCTGTACCGTATGTATCTGTAAAAAACTCGTCAACATAAGGTTTTAAGTAATCCATCCATATGTTTTGACCATCCCATTCATAACCAGTAGGAGCTGCATTATTTAAATATGTTTCTAAAAAGTCCATTGACTTTTTGTTTAATATGCTTTTTGTTGCCATTTAATATGTTTTTTTTGTCTAAAATAACAATAATAGGAGTTATATAGTAGTTAGCAATGTGTTAATTCTTAATTTTACAAGATAAAGTTTTTAGCTTTGGAATGATTTTAGTAGTTTTTGGATTATGAAATATATATATATTCTTTTTTTTAGTGTTCCTTTTATGTTGTTTTCTCAAGAAACAAACGAAACTGTACAAGACACCACGGACGTTGAATATGTGATAATTGCGGGAGACTCAATTGTGCAAAAATCTATTTATTTAGACGAAATTGTTTTGTTAGATAAATTGCGATTTAAAAATAAAGAGGGTAGAAGACGGTATTTAATTTTAAGACGAAAAACCCTTAAAGTATATCCTTATGCTAAATTGGCTGCTGATAGACTTAGAGCTTTAAATACCAAATTAGCAACTATTAGCAAAAAAAGACATAAAAAGAAATATGCAAAAAAAGTACAAAAATATATTGAAGAGCAATTTTCTGAAGAACTAAAAAAATTAACCAAAACCGAAGGTCAAATTTTAGTCAAATTGATACATCGCCAAACAGGTGAAACAGCCTTTAACTTGATAAAAACATTACGCAGTGGTTGGCGTGCTTTTTGGTATAACAGTACAGCTTACATGTTTAATATCTCTTTAAAACGAGAGTATAACCCTATGGAAGTAGAAGAGGATTATTTAATTGAAAATATTTTAATTAGAGCTTGGCAAGATGGACATTTAAAATTAGTAAAATCGCCTTTAAATTTTGAATATTTTAATTTAACCAATAAATGGGGAACCATATACTAGAATCATGAGAAAACAAACTCCGTTTGAAGAAAAATTAAATGCCTTAACCCATGGTATAGGAGCAGTTTTTGGTATAGTAGCTTTAGTATTGCTTATTGTTTTTGAAACTAAAAAAACAGAATTTAGTCTGTTTAGTGTTATTGTTTATGGATTATCTATAATTATACTGTTTACAGCGTCCACATTATATCACATAATTACTGACGAGAAAAAGAAACATTACTTTAGGATTGTAGATCATGTTAGCATCTACCTTTTGATAGCTGGAACATACACGCCAGTTTTACTAATTACTTTAGAGCAAAGTTTGGGGTGGACATTGTTTTTTACTGTTTGGGGTATTGCTACTTTTGGAGTTGTTTTAAAACTGTTTTTTACAGGACGTTTTAATACGTTTTCTACGTTACTATATTTAGTAATGGGTTGGTTAATTGTATTTGATTTTAGTAATTTATCTAATATAATGGATCCAAATGGTATTATATTATTAATGGCAGGAGGTTTACTGTATACCGTTGGGATTGTATTTTATGCTATAGAAAAAATACCATACAATCACGTTATATGGCATTTATTTGTACTTGGTGGAGCCATTTGTCATTTTTTTATGGTCCTATTGTATGTGGTATAATTAATCGTAAATTCGTATAATTTCTCCGTTTCCTTTACCTAAAACACTTCTTACATAACCGTTAACTACTTTGGTCATTGGGATAGGATTATGTCCTGGAAAATAATCTTTATACTTGTCATACGCAGCTTCAACCATTCCAGAAGATACTACATTAACTCTAATATTATTTTCTATTTCTAAAGCAACTGCTTGCACAAAACTATGTATCGCTCCATTTACCATTGCAGCACTAGTTGTTTTTATAACAGGATCATCTGCAAGTATTCCTGTAGATAAAGTTATAGATCCTTTGTTGTTTAAAAAGTGTTGCCCAATTCTTACAAGATTGACTTGACCCATTAGTTTACTTTTAATTCCGATGTAGTAATCATCTTCAGTCAAAGCATTAAAATTATCCCATTTAGCTTCGCCAGCAATACAAATTATAGCATCCAAAGAACCTGTTTTTTCAAACATAGATTGTATGGACTTCCTGTCTTCAATATTTACAGTTACATCTGCGTTGGTTCTACCTGCAATAATGATGTGATGCGAAGTTTTAAAATGAGACACTACTGTTTTTCCAATAGTTCCGTTACCACCAATAATTAAAATTTTCATTGTTGTTTGTTTAAATTGTTATCTGTATTCTGGATTATCAAAGCTCCATCTTGTACCATCGTCCCAACCTTCTCTGGAGTTTCCGTAAGCAGAATATCCTTTGTTTTGCTTAAGCATATTAGCTAAATGTAATAAATTATAAGTCATGAAGGTCGTATTTCGGTTAGTGAAATCGTTATTTTTTGCATCACTAACTTCATCTAAATAACTTGGTCCAGGACCAACCTCTCCTATCCAACCAGCATCAGCTTGAGGCGGAATAGAATAGCCTACATGTTGTAACGCATATAAAATACCCATAGCACAATGCTTTACACCATCTTCGTTTCCTGTAATAATACAACCACCAACTTTTCCATAAAATAAATATTGGCCTTTATCATTAGTTTTACCGCTCATACTATATAATCTTTCGATTAGCTTTTGACAAACTGAAGATTTTTCGCCTAACCAAATGGGTGTACCAACAATAATAATATCTGCTTCAAAAATGCGCTCAAATAGTGTTGGCCATTCATCTTTAGCAACACCTTCTTTAGTCATATCTGGTTGTACACCAAATGCGACATCATGATCTATAAATCTAATATCATCAACAGTCACGCCTTCGTTTTTCATGATGTTTTTAGAAACATCAATCAATCCTTGAGTATGACTTTGTCTTGGAGATTGTTTTAGTGTACAATTTATGTACACAGCTTTTAGTTTTGAAAAATCTGGTGTATTCATTATATATTTTGCTTTAAGATTAGTGTTCTTAAAATACAAAACATAAACGATGATTAGGTTTGGTTTATAAAGACTTTAACACCTTTAAATATAATCTTTAATGGCTTTTTCTATTTGAAGTAATGCCATGTCTATAACTGTTTTAGAATCATATTTGGGACTCCAAATAGATAGTTCTGTACATGCAACAACAACACAACTCTCCTTATTGTATTTAGAAATTAAATAAGAATAGTTTGATTGGTCTGCGTCAGTTTCAGAATAATTATAAATTTGTTTACGACAATTATCAATTGAAATTTGATCTTGTTTATTAGGAAAAGAAATAGAGATGTTTTCTTTTTTAAATATATCAGAAATATAACTTGACGTCATGGTGTATAAAGAACCAAATAAAGTTACCTTGTTAATATTATGTGATTTGAGGTGTCTAATACATAAAGTAATTGGATGTATAATTGAAACAGGTGTGTGCAACTGATCAACGGTTTCATGCAAAGTGATATTGGGTATGATGCATGAAGAAATGTTATATTGAGTTAAACGATTAAGATGTTTGGCGACAACTGGTTTTAATACGTCAAATTGATTTGGTAAATATGGGTTTAGGGTATTAAAATCAACCGAATAAGTAATAGAAGGGAAGGTGTGATATTCTCCTTTTATAGCATGAAACTTAGTGTTTAGTTGCTCAAGGTAAAATAAGGTGCTTCTGGTACCAAGTCCTAAAATGGCAATATTTGGTTGTGAGTTACTCATCTTTATTTAAAATATAATCTGCAAAATATTGGTTGCTATCCATTAACTTATCAATGACTTTTAATGATGTTTTTTTTAAAAAACCATTTAAGATAGCGTCATTGTATTTTCTTGAAGTTTCAGTGTGGATACGCTCGCCTTCCATAAAATGGAATGACTTATTTAAAGCTTTAATTGTTACGGTTTGCGATTTTGTACTCACTAAATAACTTCTAGCAATACCTTCATCTTCGGTATATTCTGGTTGATGCTTAAATGTGTCAATATCAAAATTGGCATCAAACTCTTTATTAATTCTTTCTAATAAATTTAAATTAAAACGTTTGGTAATTCCTTGACTATCATTATAAGCTGGTAAAACTATTTTTTCAGACTTTATAAGATCTAAACCTATACATACTTTGTCATTGGCTTGTAAACTATCCGCTAATTTTGTCAGAAAATCTTGGGCTAAAACATCGTTTAAATTACCTATGTTTGATCCTAAAAATAATATAACTTTTGGATGATTAGACTGTTTTAAAGATGATAGTACATTAAAATAATCTCCTTGTTTAGGTGTTGTATTTATATTTGGTAATTCACTGTTTACACTTGATTTTAATTGGTCTAATGCATTTTGAGAAATATCTATTGGTACATAATTAAAATTATAATTAGCGGTATCTAAAGCTTTTAAAAGTTGTTTGGTTTTGGTACCATCACCAGCACCAAGTTCTATCAATTCAAAAAAAGTGTCTTTTTTAAGTTTTAAAGCTTCAATTAGATTTTGTGTTTGATTTTTAAAAATATCAAATTCTGCTCTGGTTAAATAATACTCAGGCATATTCATGATATCAACAAAAAGTGCGTCACCAATTTTATCATAAAAATATTTAGATAATAAATATTTAGGAGTACTACTTAGGCCTTTATCGACGTCGTTTAAAAATGTGTTATTCATATTATTTGGCTAGTCTAATTCCAGCGAATTGCCACTGTGTGTGAGATTGAAAAAAATTTCGGTACGTGTGTCTACTATGGTTTTTAGAAGTTGCTACTGAGGCACCACGAAGTACCATTTGATTACTCATAAATTTACCGTTATATTCTCCAACAGCACCTTTAGCAATTTCAAAATTTGGATAGGGTAGGTAAGCAGAGTTGGTCCATTCCCAACGTTTTCCCCAATTTAAATGTTTGGAAGCGACTTCCCATTCAAATTCAGTAGGTAATCTCATGCCTTTATAAAAAGCAAAAGCTGCAGCTTCAAAATAAGAAATATGAGATAATATTGCATCAGGATTAACAGGTTTTAAGCCTGATAAAGTGTAATGATGCCAAGTGTTTTTTATTTTTATCCAATATAATGGTTGGGTTATTTTATTACTGTTTATCCAATGCCAACCTTCATCTAACCAATAGTTAGCAGTATTATAACCATCTGCTTCAATAAATTCAATAAATTCTTGATTGGTTACTAATGCTTTATTGATGCTAAAGGGTTGAATATATGTTTTATGCATACCAAGTTCGTTATCAAAACAAAATCCATCAGTATCATGTCCAATATTGTAAACGCCTTCGGTTACATCTAACCAACCAGTATCTGTATTGGTATCTTCTACAAAATTAAGATCTGTATATTTTGGACAAATAGGGTTTAACGAAAACGTGTATTTTAAATCTGTAAGTAGTAATTCTTGATGTTGTTGCTCATGATTAACTCCTAAAACGGTTAATGATTTTATAGTTTCATTATCAGTAGTTTTTAAAAGTTGGGTCATGTGTTGGTCTACATAATCACGATATTTAAAAACAATATCAATATTTGGTCTTGTAATTAGGCCTCTGTTGTGTCTTTCAATACGTTTTCCAATTGTATTATAATAGCTGTTAAAAAGATATGAATACTCATTATCAAAGATTTGATAATTTGGAGAGTAGGTTTTTAAAATCATTTCTTCAAAAAACCAAGTAGTATGCGCAATGTGCCATTTGGGTGGACTTGCAAAAGCAGCAGATTGAGGCGTAAAATCCTCGGTTTGTAAAGGTTTGCAAAGTGTATTAGTGTATTGTCTAGTTGTTAAATATTGGTTTAAAATGTCATCCATAGCTTCTCAAATATAATAAGGAAAAGGCTACAGATGTACTGAAAAGCCTAAATTTAATCTTATTTTAACTTTATTTCACCTTAATATTTAGGCTTTGTTTAAAGCTAAAAATGAAGAAAATAAAACATGAAATTAACCCCAAAGGGGTTGCTTAACTATTAAAATAAAGTTTAATATTTTATAATCAAAAACGCTTTTAAAAGCTTTATTGGATGTAAGTCGTAACAATTAAAAATTCCTGACAGAGAAGGGATCGTTATTTTAATATAATTTATATTAATTAACCTTCAATAACCTCTTTGTATTCATCAAAAAAGGCTTCAAATAAAGACATGTGTGTATTAAAAAACACCATAACATCTTGCCAAGAGTTTTTATTATGGATAGATACTTTTTGCTCTAAAGGGACATAAATACGTGATATTTCTTTACCATTGTCCAAAATATATTCTTCGTTATAAATGGCTTCAGGAAGATAGTCGTCTAATAAAATAGCTTTTAAAGCAACTAATTTTTCCCAGTATTTAATACGATGTTCTAAATCATCCTCAACATCTAAAGCTACTAATGCAGTTTTATTATCAAAATGAAACTTAAAACTAAACCCTTTAAGCTTTGTATTGTATAGCAACCATTTTCTTGGAAAAGATTTACCAAAGCTGGTCCAGAAAAGCTCTTTTAGCTGTCTTGATTCTTCTTTACTAAACATGTTTTATTGACTTTTAATTATAAATAACAATTGGATAAAATTAAAGAAGATATGCTAAAACAATACCTAAAATAATGGTACTTAATTTAGCTAAATTAAATTTATGACCTTCACTACTTTCAAATAAAATAGTAGTACTAATATGTAAAAATATACCAATAACTAAAGCAGAAACCTCATAATAATAGTTTTCAAAAAACTCAAATTGCATAGATAAAAAGACACCTAATGGAGTCATTAAAGCAAAAAGGATTAAAAAAATAAAGCATTTAACTTTGCTTATATCTGAAGCTAAAAAAAAGGTCGATAAGATTATAGCAACAGGAAGTTTATGAATAATTATACCATATATTAAATGTTCATGCGCTTCAATAGGGATACCTTCTAAAACACTATGTATGCTTAAACTTATAAATAATAACCACGGAAAATCTACACGAGATTTGTCAATATGTACATGTCCATGCTCTGCACCTTTAGAGAAAAACTCTAAAATGATTTGTAGTAAAATACCAATCATTATAAATAAACCTACAGGTTTACCATGACTATTGTAAACTTCTGGTAAAAAATGAAAAACGGTTGTAGATAATAAAAACGATCCACTAAAAGCTAGAAGTAATTTTAAATTACGATTTTGTTTTGGCTTAAATAATAAGACAATTAAAAACCCTAAACCAACAGATAAAATTGGAAATAAAAAATTTTGCATCAATTAATTTATTTAAAAATCATAACCAAACGTTGTGATGTAGATTTGTCAAATTTACTTAATTTGTAATCACCAAAAACATCAAGTAAATATACACCAGCTTGTTCAAATAAAGCTTTAAAATCAGATAAGCTAAAAGCCTTAACACGCTCTTGAAATTGATAATCTTCACCTTCAAAAGAAAAACTAATATCCTTAATTATATATCCATTTTCAACACGTCTTTGTTGTAAAAAGTCAATTCCGTCTACGGTTTTAACATCTTCATTAACAAGATTTTCAATTACGTAATCTGTATTCATAAAATCTATTACACCAAAACCAGAATCGTTTAAATTAGCTTTTATAGCTTTAATAGTTGCAAGATTATCAGCTTCGTTTTCAAAATAACCAAAGCTTGTAAATAAATTAAACACAGCATCAAAAGTTTCGCCGAAAGGCTCACACATATTATGAACTTTAAAATGCAAGGTGTTATTTTCAAACTGCTTAGCATGACTAATACTGTTTTCTGACAAGTCTGCACCAATCACATCATAACCAATAGCATTTAAATACACAGCATGTCTACCTTTACCGCAAGCTAAATCTAATATTTTTCCGTTTTCAGGTACATTAAGATACTCGGTTAAATTGGACATAAACTGTTCCGCTTCGTTATGATCTCTATCTTTATAAAGTATGTGGTAAAATGGACTATCAAACCATGATGCGTACCATTTTTTATCGTTTTTTTTCATATATTTTTTTTGGGGTTTAAACTTCCGCTTAAGCTCCAGTTTACCAGGCTCTCGCAACTCGCTCTCTGCGAGGAGCTCAGACAAATTGCTCCATCCTTAACCCATTTATTTGTAAAGGTCCTATTTTCGGCAAAAATAAAGTATTTTTGCAAGGTAACAGACGTAAAGAATGGAAGAAAATTTCAAGATGGTTGCCAAAACTTTATTTGGCTTTGAAGAATTACTAGAAAAAGAGCTTAAACAGCTTGGAGCACAACAGGTTAAAAAAGGTGTGCGAAACGTGACTTTTGTTGGTGATAAAGGCTTTATGTATAAAGCTAATATGGCTTTGCGTACAGCAACTAAAATTTTAAAGCCAATACATAGTTTTAAAATAAAAACTGAACAAGATTTATATGACCAAGTTTATAAAATGGACTGGACGCCATATTTAAAATCTACAGGTAGTTTAGCAATTGATGCAACAGTAAACTCAACAGTGTTTACACACTCGTTATATATTTCTCAAAAAACTAAAGACGCCATTGTTGACAAGTTTAGAGATGAGACTGGAGAGCGTCCTAATGTTGATTTAAAATTTCCGGATGTTAAGATAAATGTACATATAGACCGTCAGTCTTGTAATATTTCTTTGGACTCTTCAGGAGACTCTTTACACAAGCGTGGTTATAAATTAGCAACCAATATTGCACCAATAAACGAAGTGTTAGCAGCAGGAATTATCATGATGTCAGGTTGGGATGGACAATCAGATTTTATAGATCCAATGTGTGGTAGTGGTACCATATTAGCCGAAGCAGCAATGATAGCTTGTAATATACCACCAAACTTGATGCGTAAAGAATTTGCTTTTGAACGTTGGTCTGATTGGGATGTTGATTTATTTGAAAAAATAGAAGAATCTTTGCTTAACAAAACCAGAGATTTTCATCATAAAATTATAGGTTATGATAAATCTCCAAGTGCTGTAACTAAAGCAAAAGAAAATATTGCTAATGCACATTTAGACGAGTTTGTTAGTATACAACATGAGGACTTTTTTAAGACACAGCGTGGAGGAGAAGCAAAATTACATATGGTATTTAATCCACCATATGGAGAACGTCTTGATATTGAAATGGAAAGCTTTTATAAAGATATTGGAGATACTTTAAAGCAAAATTATCCTAATACTAATGCATGGTTTATCACTTCTAACTTAGACGCTTTAAAACATGTTGGTTTAAGACCATCAAGAAAAATACATTTAATGAATGCAAAATTAGAGTCGCGTTTAGTTAAATATGAAATTTATGCAGGAAGTAAAAAAGGAAAGTATATGAATAAAAACTAATGGATAAAAGTTTATTAACAAATATTAAATCGTTATTTAGATTAGCATTAGTTTTTAGTATTCCGTTTTTTGTATTGGTTATTTTAGGGTTCTTTAAAATTCCAGATACATTTGGTTATATAAAAGAAGTAATTGGTTTTGTTTTTTTAACAGCACTCTTTTTTTGTGTTACGATATTGTTTTCTAAAGCAAAAATAAGACAAGTTTTATCTCTTATTTTTGTCGTTATACTATCTATTTTAGTATTTATCAAAATTAGTTTTTATCATAATTATAATGTTAAACTAAGTGCTTCAGCATTATTTGTAATATTTGAAACTGATACAACAGAAAGCGTTGATTTTTTATCTAATTACTTTGATGGTTTTGTAACAGTTTCTGGTGCTTTTATAGTTTTTGTTTTACCGTTATTTGTATATTTTATTTTAAAGTATATTACTATAACTGGCCAAATCAAGTTTTTAAAATTGATAGCATTAATTTTTTTTATTATTTTTAGTTTTATTATTCATAAACGCTTTAATTCTCAAAATTTAATAATTACTAGTTTTAAAAGTTACACAGAGTATAGCTCATTAATTAAAGATTTGAAGATTGATTTAGCAAAACCAATTTCGTCTTTTGTAGCTGTTGAAAAATCCGATGACAACCCAGAAACACATATTGTAATTATTGGTGAGTCAACCTCTAATTGGCACATGCAATTGTATGGTTATGATAGACCAACAAATCCAAAATTAACTAAAATTAAGGATCAATTAATTATTTTTGATAGTGTAATTTCTCCTAATGTACACACTATAGTGTCGTTAGATAAAATATTAACCTTTTCTGATATTAATTCACCTAACAAAAAAAATAACACGTCAATAGTTCAGTTGGCAAATGCAGCTGGATATGATACGTATTGGATCTCTAATCAACGACCTGTAGGAATGCACGAAAGGATATCTTCAATAGTAGGAAATGCAGCTACAGAAAAATATTTTATTGCAACTGATAATTATGACGACGTAATATATGACGAAACTTTGTTACCAGTTTTAGATACTGTTCTTAAAAAAAAAACAGAAAAGAAAATTATCTTTATACACTTAATCGGTACTCATGGTCGTTTTGATAGACGCTACCCAGAGAAGTTTAATTATTTTCAAACAAATAAACCTAATACAAAGTTTAATCATAAAAAAGCACTAAAATTAATTAATGATTATGATAATGCAGTACGTTATAATGATTATATAGTTAAAGAAGTTATAGATCGTGTTAAATCACAACAAACCTATAGTTTTGTGTTATATTTTTCTGATCATGGAGACGAGTTGTATGATACAATGGATTTAGTTGGTCATAATGAGTATTGGGCAACACGTCCAATGTATGAGATTCCATTTATAGCTTGGTTTTCTGATGCTTACAAACAAAGCAATATAAGTTTTGAAACTTTTTTGTCTTACAAAAACAGAGCCTATAATTTAGAGGATTTTATATACAGTTTTTCTGACTTAGCACAAATTAGATTTAAAGAGTTGGATAGCACTAAAAGTATTTTTAGTAAAGCATTTATAAGAAAGCCACGGTTAATTAAAGATGGAGAAGATTATGATAAAAGAGTTAAGCTGAAAGAAAATTAATCATGCTTACTAAAAAAGATACATTAATACTAAAAGGGTTAAGCATTTTGATTATTGTTTTACACAATTTTATGCACAGAATAAAACCAGTTTTTGGAGAGAATGAGTTTTATTTTGATGCTCAAACATTTGTAAATTACTATTCAAGTTTTATAAGTAATCCTCAACATTTTATACAATATTTTTTTTCTTATTTTGGACATTATGGTGTACAGATTTTTATTTTTTTAAGTGGTTATGGATTGTTGTTATCCTATGACGATAAAGAAATATCTTTTTTTAACTTTATTAAAAAACGACTAATTAAAATTTACCCAGTATTTATAATTGCTGTATTAATGGTTGTTGTTTTTAAATACATTGTTTTAAAGATACCTTTTAATAGCGAAGCAACTAATAATATATTAATTACACTAAGTTTAATATCTAATTGGATACCAGAAAAATGGTATGTGTTAAGTGGTCCATTTTGGTTTTATTCTATGATAGTACAATTGTATATATTATTTTATTTAATAGTACAATGGACTAAAAAGAGCACCAAACCTCTTTGGCTGATTTTAGTTTTAAGTTATATGATTATTTTTATTTCAGGCGTATATTTTGAAAGTATAAAAATAAGTCTTTACCTCAATTTTATGGGCAATTTGCCAGTATTCGTACTAGGTATGATTTTAGCAAAAAGTAAATTTAATTTTACTAAAACTTCAGTTTTTGTATGGTTGTTATTTGTGTTAGTTTTTATTTTAGGACAATTAAATAACTATTTTTGGTATATTTCTCAAGCGTTAGTTGTTATGATTTTTATACCATTATATGTTTGGTTAAAAAGTTATGTTGATAGTCTGAAATTAAAAAACTTTTTATTATTTACTGGACAATTATCTATGTACTTGTTTGCTGTAAATGGATTGCTAAGAGCACCATGGTTTTATTTACTATCAAAGTTAGAATCCCAATGGTATCCATACTTATTAGCAATAGCACATTTTATTTTTGTTTATATAGTAGCTTTGATAGTAAGAATGTTTGAGCAATTTATAATATCATATTTAATTCCTGAAAGGAATTGAATTACTCTTTAATTTCTTCCCCTTCCTCTTCTTTTTTAGTTTTGTTTTTCTTCTTTTTAAAAATTGGTATCATATAAGATACGGTATAACTGTAACCTACACCAATACGTCCTGAGTCAAAAGTTTTATTAAAACCAGGAACGTATAAATTTTCAAATTCAACAGGTTGATCTTGAGTAATCATACCTTTAAGTTGTGTATTAATACCAAGATATAAATTGTTTAATACTTCTGCTTTAATACCAATAATTAATTCTACCCAAATAGCAGACAATCCTGAGGACTCTAAACTATCTGAAGAGCTATTTTGTGGTGCCCAATATTGGTCTGTAGAATATACAGTATAATTGGTTCTGGTTTGATTAAAAGTACTAGCACCAATTCTAAATCCAGCAAAAATCATATTATCTAATCCAGCCCAATTGTCATACATATTGTAATCAAAACCAGCTTTAAAATAGCTTCCTTTTGCTGTGACGCTTAAGAAGTCATTGGTTGTAGTTTTTTCTTCATTACCAATTTCTCCAGCAATAAACCAATTTTCTGTAAGTCTGTAATCACCATTAATTTCAAAACCAGTATAGTCATCATCTAAAGCTGTTCGGATTAGTTTACTAGCATCAGTACCAATACGTAATCCATATTGCAATTTTAAAGTGTCTTGCTTAATTTGAGTAGCATCTACAGTGTCTTGCGCTTGAAGTGTACCACATAGGCACAACAAAAAGTTAATGATAAAAAAAGTAGTGTGTCGTTGTGTCATCTTCAATTATTAAATTATCATTTGCAGCTTCAGTAAAAATCACCCAATTACCATCTGTACCACCATCAATGGTTGCAACTACATTTTCAAAAGTTGTTTTATAACCACAAGCTCTTGATACGTAAACATCTTTTCTGGCGTAAGTAATTGTTAAAATATCAGTATTTCCTGAGGTAATGTTTCCATCATCATCCAAGACAGTATTGCTGGTTATATTAAACGTTGTACTATCTTGATCTGTACGTAAAGGTAAGATTAACTGATTTACGTTTTCTAGATTATAACCTGTTAAAACCTCTTCATTGTCTTGACCAATAACATAAATATCCACTACGTTTTTTCGGCTATCTTGAGCATTGTTGTTGTAAAAATCAATAACAAAACTAGGAGTAGTAGGTGTGGTTTCTGGACATAAATCATCACGCTCACAAGTTAAAAAACTTAAAGTTGTGACTAATAGTAAATACAGTTTTAGGTGTTTCATGTAATACAATTATTATTTCTTTTCTAAAAGTACAATATTTTCTACATGATGTGTCTGCGGAAACATATCTACAGCCTGTACTTTAGTAATATTATAGTGTTCTTTCATTAACGCTAAATCTCTAGCTTGTGTCGCACTATTACAACTTACATAAACAACTTTTTGTGGTGCAATATTTAGTATTTGTTGCACAACGTCCTTATGCATTCCGTCTCTTGGTGGATCTGTTATAATAACGTCTGGTTGACCATGAGTATTTATAAATTCTTGGTTAAAAACATTTTTCATGTCTCCTACAAAAAACTCGCAATTTGTAATATTATTGCGTTTAGCGTTTTCTTTTGCAGCACTAATCGCATCAGGAACAGCCTCTACACCAACTACTTTTTTAGCTTTTTTAGATACAAATTGCGCAATGGTACCAGTACCTGTGTACAAGTCGTAAACAAGCTCGTCACCTTTTAAATCAGCAAATTGACGTGTTAATTTATATAATTCAAAAGCTTGATCAGAATTAGTTTGGTAAAAAGATTTAGCATTAATCTTAAACTTTAAACCTTCCATTTCTTCAAAAATATGATCTTCGCCTTTATAACAAATCACGTCTTGGTCATAAATAGTATCATTAGCCTTTTGGTTAATAATGTATTGTAAAGACGTAATTTCTGGAAACGTTTCGGCTACAAAATTTAATAGTAACTCACGTTTTTCTTTATCTTCTTTAAAAAACTGAATCACAACCATAATATCTTTGGTTGAAGAGGTACGTATCATCATAGTACGTAATAATCCTGTTTGATTTCTAGTATTAAAAAATTCTAATCCATTTTCAATCGAAAAATCTCTTACAGCATTACGGATTGCATTAGATGGATCTGCTTGTAAATGACATTTTTTAATATCTAAAATTTTGTCCCACATTCCTGGAATATGAAAACCAAGCGCATTACGATCTCCTAAATCTTCATCAGACTGAACCTCTTCTAAAGTTAACCATCTAGAGTCACTAAAAGAAAACTCCATTTTATTTCTATAAAAATACTGTTCGGCAGATCCTAAAATAGGCGTCACTTCTGGCAAGTCTAAATGTCCAATTCTAGTCAGGTTATTAGTGACTTCATTTTGTTTGTAATACAACTGGTGTTCATAACCCATGTCTTGCCATTTACAACCTCCACAAACACCAAAATGCTGACATTCTGGAGTAACACGTTTATCACTTAATTTATGAAAAACGGTTGCTTTACCTTCAAAATAAGCTTTACGCTTTTTAAAAGTTTGCACATCAACGACATCTCCAGGAACAGCGTTGGGTAAAAATATTACACGTCCATCAGGTGCTTTAGCTATAGTTTTTCCTTTAGCTGCAGCATCTAATACTTCAACATTTGTAAATATTTGTTTTCTTCTATTTTTTCTTGCCATAATTGCAAAAGTACTTTGTTTTTTTGTTAGTAAAAAACTACTCACAATTATTTTAATAACGCTTTTATTTACTAATTTGCAATTTCTTAGGGATGATTTCTTTCCCACGCTGAATTTTCGGAACTTTTCGAAAGGATAAAGGTAGATAAGGAATGGTTATTTTATAAATTTAAAATTATTAAAAATGGCTGTTTTAGACCAATTAACATCGCAACAAGCGATGGACTTAGAAAACAAATACGGAGCACACAATTACCATCCATTACCAGTTGTATTAAGCAAAGGTGAAGGTGTATTTGTTTGGGACGTAGAAGGAAAAAAATACTATGATTTTTTATCTGCATATTCTGCAGTAAATCAAGGACATTGTCATCCAAAAATTGTTGGAGCAATGGTAGAACAAGCAAAAACATTAACGCTAACATCACGTGCATTTTATAATGACATGTTAGGTAAGTTTGAAAAATTTGCTACCGAAACGTTTAATTACGATAAGTTATTACCAATGAATACAGGAGCAGAAGCGGTTGAAACTGCTTTAAAACTATGTAGAAAATGGGCTTATGAAGTTAAAGGAATTGATGAAAATGAAGCAGAAATTATTGTTTGCGAAAACAACTTTCATGGTCGTACCACAACAATTATTTCGTTTTCAAACGATCCTGTAGCACGTAAAAACTTTGGTCCTTACACTAAAGGTTTTATTAAAATAGAATATGATAATCTTCAAGCACTAGAAGACGCATTAATTAATAACAAAAATGTTGCTGGATTTTTAGTAGAACCAATTCAAGGTGAAGCAGGTGTTTATGTACCTAGTGAAGGGTATTTAGCTAAAGCTAAAGCCTTGTGCGAAAAACATAATGTTTTATTTATTGCAGACGAAGTACAAACAGGTATTGCAAGAACGGGACGTTTACTAGCAACTTGTGGTGATTGTAGTTGTGCAGACAAACATTGTTCTGGTACACCAGAAGTAAAAGCAGATATCCTAATTTTGGGTAAAGCATTATCAGGAGGAGCTTATCCAGTAAGTGCTGTATTAGCAAACGATGCTATAATGAATGTTATTAAACCAGGAAATCACGGAAGTACATTTGGTGGTAATCCAGTTGCAGCAGCTATTGGTACAGCAGCTTTAGAGGTTATTAAAGATGAAGCTTTAGCAGATAATGCTTTTAATTTAGGACAAGTATTTAGAGCAGAAATGACTAAATACATCGAAACTTCAAACATTGTAAATGCTGTTAGAGGTAAAGGGTTATTAAATGCTATATTAATAAATGATACAGAAGATAGCGATACAGCTTGGAACATTTGTATTGCTTTACGTGATAATGGATTATTAGCAAAACCTACACATGGTAACATTATAAGATTTGCACCACCATTAGTAATGACAGAGGAGCAACTTATGGATTGTGTTGGTATTATTACCAAAACATTAAAACAATTTGAAAAATAGAAAACCAAAATTTCTATTACAATAAAAAAAGCTATTCAATTGATANCTTTTTTATATCCAATCTTTATATAAATTGAAGTTTAAAATTTTATTTTTGCTTAAATAATTTAGATTTAGTGTTGAAAAATAAATATATATATTACCTATCAGTTGTAATAGGTGGTGCAATAGCTATTTATGCTAATGCTTCAGAGCAACAAAATACTTTAATTTTAATATTAGGAATTGTCTTTTTGATGTTCGGTATTTTTAAAATTCAAAGTACAATTCCAAGTAAAAAAGAAAAAGAGACTTTTGTAGAGTCCGAACCTTTTGAAGACGAAGAAGAATGAAATTAAAAATAGGAGATACGGTTGATGTTTTAGATGATGTTTTATCAGGTCAAGTTACAGCAATAAAAGGCAATGTTGTGACTATTGAAACTGATGAAGGTTTTGAGCTTACTTTTAATGCTTCAGAATTAGTAAAAACTAAATCATCAACGTTAAGAAATAACGTATTTAATTCCGCTTCTTTAAAACAAGTTTTATCTGAAAAAACAGAAAAAAAGCGACACAATACAGTTAAGGTAAAAGCTAAAGAACGCTATTTACCGACCATGGAAGTAGATTTACATTTACATAAATTAGTTAATAACGAACGAGGTATGACTAATTTTGATAAATTAAGTGTACAATTGGATACCGCAAGACATAAACTAGAATTTGCTATAAAGAAGCGTATCCAGAAAATTGTATTTATTCACGGAGTTGGAGAAGGTGTTTTAAAAATGGAATTAGAAACTCTTTTTAGTCGTTATGATAATATAAAATACTACGAAGCTGACTATAAAAAATACGGACTTGGTGCTACAGAAGTCTATATTTTACAAAACCCAAATAACCGTTAGTTAAAAGGAGGTGTAACAGTTCTTGAAGCGGACATTGAGCTATCTTCTAATGTACCAAAATTAGTGGTTTCATAAATAATTTCAGGAAAACTAACGTTTTGTAATAATAAAGTAACTGTAAAAGTTTGTTGTATGGTGTGTGACCTAAAAGATGTTGGTGCATTGTTGTTAGTATCCACAATACTATTTAAATAATCTGCACCTACAGTACTATCTGTAACATCATTAGTTGGATTATTGTCAAAGGTGTTAAATTCTTCATTTCTAGTTGGTACACCATCACCATCATCGTCATTATCTAAGTAATTTGGTATGCCATCTCCATCTGTGTCTAAAGCATTAGTTAAACCATCTGTTTCAGTATAATTAACACTTTCACTTGAAGTTAATACGTTATCACCATCATCATCTACATCTAAAAAGTCAGGTAAACCATCACCATCAGTATCATCATCATAGTAATTACCATTATTGTTTCTGTCTTCTAATTCAGCAGGAATACCATCATTATCGTCTTCTAATAAAGCCATTGTAAAATAAGCTTCTCCACTTGTAGAGGTATATTCTTCTGTAACTTCAATACCACTTGGAGGTACATCTTGACAGAAAAAATTTGAAGGATCACTAGTGTAACTTCTAAATTGTAACCTATTAGCAATAGAAAAAGAGCTTGATTCTGCAGCAACTAAATTGACAAGTAAATCATTAGTTTCATCAGTTTCAGTTATAATTAAATCTGCAATTGTAAAATCAGGACTGCTTAATTGTATAGATAAACTTTCATTTGGATCTGTTTTTGTTTTATGAAATACTAAATCACCACAAGCTTCAAATGTATCGTCAAACTCAAGCTCAGTTGTTATTATATCTCCATCATCGCAAGATAATACACTTAATAAAACATTAAAAACAACTAAAAATTTACGCATAGTTTACAAGTTTAAAAAAACAAAAATAATAGAATTGTTAAACTTATAACGACGCTTAACACAATTAATTTTATTTAAAGTATTTTTGTGCTCAATTAGAGCAAAAATTACATGAAATCTGTTTATTTTGATAACGCTGCAACTACGCAGTTACGTCCAGAAATTATTGAAAAAATGACGCAAGTCATGCATCAAAATTATGGTAATGCTTCCTCAACGCATAGTTTTGGTCGTGCAACTAAAGCTTTGGTTGAGCAAGCAAGAAAAACAGTAGCTAAATATTTTAATGTTACTGCTTCTGAAATTATATTTACAGCAGGAGGTACTGAAGCAGATAATTTAGCTTTAACAAGTGCAGTTAGAGATTTAAGTGTAAAACGTATAATTACTTCTAAAATAGAGCATCATGCTGTTTTTAATACTGTTTTACAACTTAAAAAACAATACGGAATAAGTGTAGATTATGTTAATCTTGATCAGACAGGACAGATTGATTATTTACATTTAAAACAATTATTACAATCATCTAACGGTAAGACTCTAGTAAGTTTAATGCATGTTAATAACGAGGTTGGTAATATTCTAGACCTTAAACGTGTTGGTCAATTATGTGAAGATTATCAAGCATTATTCCATAGTGATACCGTTCAGTCTGTTGGACATTATATTATAGATTTACAAGATATTCCGTTGGATTTTATGGCTGTTAGTGCACATAAATTTCATGGACCAAAAGGTGTTGGTTTTGCCTTTGTGAGAAAAAAATCTGGTTTAAAGCCTTTAATTTTTGGAGGTGAACAAGAACGTGGTCTCAGAGCAGGTACAGAGTCTGTTCATAATATTGTTGGTATGGCTGAAGCATTAAAATTATCTTATCTAAATTTAGATGAAGAGAAATTTTACATCCAAAATTTAAAACAGTACTTCATTGAGAGATTAAGTACCGAGATTGAAGGTGTTAAATTTAATGGTACTTCTTCAGATTTTGAAAAAAGTACTTATACCGTTTTAAATGTTTGTTTGCCATTTTCACCAGAGAAAGAGTCTATTTTGTTATTTCAATTAGATTTAAAAGGAATTGCTTGTTCTAAAGGTAGTGCTTGTCAAAGTGGTAGTCCTAAAGGAAGTCATGTTTTATCTCAAATTTTAAACAATGAAGATTTAGAAAAACCATCGTTAAGATTTTCATTTAGTAAATACAATACTAAAGATGAGATAGATTATGTTATTGAGGTGTTAAAAGAATTTATTTAACATTGTTTATATCGTATTTTTGTATTTCAAAAAAAATAATTGCTAAACTATACTACTTATTTAAATCCCAATTCTAATCAATGGGTGACTTTTGTTCATGGAGCAGGAGGTAGCAGTGCTATTTGGTTTAAACAAATTAGAGCGTTTAAAGCAGAGTTTAATGTCCTTATTTTAGATTTACGTGGTCACGGAAGTAGTAAAGCTAAATTAAAAGACGCTTTTAAATCCAAATATACTTTTGACGCAATAACTAACGATATTATTGAAGTTATTAACCATTTAAAAATTACAAATAGTCATTTTATTGGTATTTCTTTAGGTACAATTTTAATTAGAAATTTAGCAGAAAAACATCCAAGTAAAGTATTAAGTATGATTATGGGTGGAGCTATAATGAAACTTAATTTTAGGTCTCAAATACTTATAAAATTAGGTATTACCTTTAAAAGTATAGTACCTTATATGTATTTATATAAGTTGTTTGCTTTTATAATTATGCCTAGAAAAAACCATAAAAAATCAAGATTAATTTTTGTTAATGAAGCAAAAAAACTTTACCAAAAAGAGTTTGTAAGATGGTTTAAATTAACATCAGAAATAAATCCTTTATTACGATTTTTTAGAACTAAAGATATTAATATTCCTACTTTGTACGTAATGGGAGCAGAGGACCATTTATTTTTACCTTCAATAAAAAAAATCACCGAAAAGCATTTAAAATCAACACTTTTGGTGATTGAAAAATGTGGACATGTTGTTAATATAGAACAGCCAGAAGTATTTAATACTAATACTATTCAGTTTATTAAAAACAGGTTGTTAGATTAGTTTTCTTTTAAAATTTCTATTTGCTCTAAAACTAGTTGTGCTTCAGCTTGTTTAGCATCACTTAAGCTTCGGTTGCTAGTAGATAATTTATAAGATTCTTCTAATAGTTTTTTATACTCGTCTTGTAGTTTTTCTAACTTACTTTTCTTTTTGAAAAATTTGAACATCGCTTTTTTATCAAAAATAATGAAATATTAGGTATTTAATTTTAAATACGATGTTAATTATTATCCAAAAACTAAGCTATGCATATAGCGTCCAGGCATAAAAGTGAAAGCGCCAGCAATTAACATGGCACCAACATATAAACCTATCATTTTGTACTTATGGCGTTTAATATGTCCGTTTTTAACTGCAATATAGGCTGTTGGAACTGTGTAAATGGTCAAGAAACTAAAACAATGTATCCAACCAAAATGATTAAATAATTGAGGACCAACAAAAGAGGGCATAAACAAAGTAATGATGGCTGTGGTCAGCATTAAAACCATATAAACGCGACCTATATATTTGTGGGTTATTGTTCCTTTTTTTAAAATGAAACTAAGTGTTCCAAGTATAAAGGCAGGAAGGATGGTTGCTAAATGAAGGTACATTAAAGTTGTATAAGACATAGTTTTTTTATTTATGTCAAACTTAAATGAATATGGTTTTTAATAAAATTTAGCTTTACCGAAGTGTTGTTTAATTAAGACGACTTGTAATTATTTTAAAATCGCATTGTGGTTCTAATATTAAATACACGAGGTGTTAAGTAGTTTGGTATAGCATACTGACGTTTGCTGTATACATCTCTTACCCAAGTATTGGTAATTGAGTTTTGTACATTAAATACATTAAAAATTTCAAAACCAAAGGATAGTGCTTTAAATGGTTTTTTCCAACCACTATCAAATTGTTTATCTGCATCTACTAACACAAACTGAAAACCTATGTCAGCACGTTTATAATCTGGTAAACGACTCTGGAAAAGATAAGGGTCTGCATAACTTGGTGATCCACCAGGTAAGCCTGTATTATAAACAAGATTTAAATACATTTTCATACTTGGTATGTTTGGTACGTAATCTTGAAACAAAGCAGCAAATTTTAAACGTTGGTCTGTTGGACGTGCAATGTAACCTCTGTCATTAATGTTTTCTTCGGTTTTAAGATAGCCAAAACTAAACCAACTTTCTGTACCAGGAACAAATTCTCCGTTTAAGCGTAAATCCAAACCATAAGCATAGGCTTCAGCATTATTGGTAGCATTATATCTAATACGAACATTTTCCAAAGTATATGGATTGACATCTGTCATTTTTTTATAGTAAGCTTCACTAGTTAATTTAAAAGGTCTGTCCCACATTTTAAAACTATAATCGTTACCAAGCACAACATGTACAGATTTTTGGGCTTTGACATCAGCTTGTACAATTCCGTTTTGATCACGTAATTCTCTGTAAAAAGGAGGTTGGTAATATAATCCACCACTAAGTCTAAACAACATGTCGTTATCCCAATTTGGTTTGATAGCAAATTGAGCACGTGGACTAAACACGTTTTGTGATACATTTTTATTTGTAGCTTGGTCATCCACAGTCCAACTATGGTTTCTAACGCCTGCATTGTACCATACATCATGCTCTCCAATGGTACTACGTTTGCTCCATTGTAAGTAAGTTTGTAGTCTAGTTATGGTTGTGTTATTTCTAGCTCTTACGTTTTGATAGGCTTCCAAAGGACCTTCATAAGGTGTGTATGGTTGGTCATTAAACGCATCTGAACTAGGAGGATTAATTGAAAAACCTGCAGAATCCACAACTTCCCATTCTATTAGTCTATCTCTAATATCTTCATTTGTATATTTAATAGAAAACTTAAATTCGTTTTCATTTTTAGTATAAGTCCCTTTAGCTTCAATATTGGTTATTAAGGCGTCCAAATCATTACGACCATGATTAAGTTGACTTCCAATACCTTCAGCAAATTCAACCTCTCCTAAATTTTCATCTCCAATATTACTATTGACTTCACCTAATGCATATTGTGCGAGGATGTCAAAATATTCTTCTTCAGTAGTGTGGTAAGTGGATGTTATTAATGATAACGATAAATCATCATTAACTTGATAATTAGCACTTAAAGCACCAAAAAGCGTTTGGTATTGGTCTTTTTCTTGACCTTGGTATTGAACAATTAAAGCTTGTGGGTTGTCTAATGTCCCAAAATTGGTTTGACGCGTTAACGGTATGTAGTTGTATTTGTTAAGTGAAGCATTTCCTAAAAAACTTAATTCTAGTTTATCTGTAAACTGATAGGTTAAATAACTTTGTACATCTGCAAAAGTAGGATTAAAGTTTGTTTCGGTTTCTTTAGCATCAACCAGTAAGCTATTGTCTCTGTAACGCAATCCAACTATACCATTAAATTTAGAATCCTTGCTAACTGTTTCAAGTGCAACACTAGCACCTAATAGGCTAGCATCAACAGCTATTGCTTTTTCAGTTGGTTTACGGTAAGTAATGTCTAAAACCGATGATAGTTTATCACCATACTTAGCCTGAAATCCACCTGCCGAAAAATCTACGTTTTGGACTAAATCTGAATTAACAAAGCTTAAACCTTCTTGTTGACCAGAGCGTATTAAAAATGGACGATATACTTCAATACCATTAACGTAAATAAGATTTTCGTCATAATTACCACCTCTAACAGAGTATTGTGTGCTTAACTCATTATTACTACTAACTCCCGGAAGTGTTTTAAGTAAATTTTCTACACCAGCTTGTGCTCCTGGTAT
The DNA here is from genome assembly GCF_001315805.1 of Olleya sp. ITB9. Taxonomy (NCBI): domain Bacteria; kingdom Pseudomonadati; phylum Bacteroidota; class Flavobacteriia; order Flavobacteriales; family Flavobacteriaceae; genus Olleya; species Olleya sp. ITB9. Next base: position 4,733 of record NZ_BCBW01000017.1, on the reverse strand, counting down.
TTTGATTAAAACAGCTGGATCTATATTTACAATACCTTGTACGTCTTTTCGTTTACGACCATTAATAACTACTGTAGATATTTGTTCTACATTTTCTTTCATTACAGGATTAAACTTAAAGTTTTCTCCGTTTTTAAGATTAAATGTTGCAGTAATATTTTTATGAGATACATGAGAAAATACAACCTTTACATCTGTATTAGCTTTAATTTTTAGTTCGTAAAAACCGTTGCTATTAGTTTGTGTTCCATAATCACCACTTTTGATGTTAACAGCATCAATGGGTTGGTTAAACTCGTTTAAAATAACTCCAGTTATTGTTCCTGTTTGCGCTAAACAAAACAAAGGAAATAAAAATATAAATGCTGTTAAGGTTAGGTTAGTTTTAGTCAAAAGTTGTCGTTTTATTTTCTGAAAAAGCTTGCTTCAAATGTAGTGCTATTTCCAACATTATCTGTAACAATAACTTTTAAATTGTTTTTAGTATCAGTAACGACATTATCGCTAAAATCGTATATCAAGGTTTTCTTTTTGTAGTCGTATTCCATTAAAATCCATTTGCCATTAATGGTCGCTCTGTAATTACTAATTCCTGTATGTTTATCGTCAATTTTTAATTTTAAATAGCGATACTTACTTAACCATTGTTTGTCTTTAAAATTAATAGGTTTAATGGTTGGGTTAACGGTATCTCTTGCTAAACAATAAGTACCTAGGTTTTTGGTACGTGTGTAAAGTGTGTTGTCTTTTCTTTTGGTAGAGGAGTAGCTTAAGTAGTTGTTCCAGCCAACCAATCTAGCTATGTAAATCTGTTTTAAATCTTCTGGTGTGTAATTGCTTACATCATAAGAAATTGTAAAGTATTTTTTAGCAGCACGATTATTTTCACCTAGATTTAAAGTATCCACATTTACACTATAATCTATAAAAAAGTCGTCGTAAAAGGTTTCTTTAGGAAATTCTACTTTAATATTGTTATCTTCTAAGACAGAAACATCACTTGATTGTATATAGTAAGGTGATGTAAAAGGAGCTTCAATATCACTAGGTTGTTTGTTTTCACCTTTAATATTTATATCAATGTTTGTGGTGTTACCTTCAAAGTCAGTAATTTTAACTTTATAAACATTAGAAATGGTATCGTAAATAATTAAATAACCATCATCTATGATGTTGTCATACATACTTAAGGGATTATTACTATCTATAAATAATTTCTGTAAGCGCTCTTTTTCATCTTTATAATGTTTGTAATCAATTAGTCTGTTAAGATGTTTTGTTTCGGCAAACGAAAACTTTTTAAAATCTATTGTCAGATTTTGCATTCCGTTATAAAACGTTTCAATTTTATAAACACCATTTTTATTGGCAGCTAAATCTTGTCTGTCAATCGAGTTTATAGCAAATCCAATTTTGCCATAAGCAGTTAAATCTTCAACTTTATAATCACCATTTTTTAAAGGGACTAATCTTAGTTTCTGTTTTAAATTTGATCCATTAATATGAGATAAGTCATCAATTGGATATGCATAAACACTGCGTACAATTGGTTTTTTAGAATCTTTTACTTTTAAACCAAATAACAAAGGATTAATTGGTCGTTCTTGATTATCTCTAATTTCAAAATGAAGATGTGGACCACCAGATCCACCAGTATTTCCAGAATACGCAATAACATCTCCTTTGGTTACAACCAAATCGTTAAGGTCAGGAAATAGTTCTATTTCAAAACTCTCTTTTTCGTATTGTTTAGCTTTAACATAAGCTTCAATTTTATCAGAAAACCGTTGTATATGGCCATGCACAGTTACATACCCATTAGGATGTGTAATATAAACAGCTTTACCATATCCATAATGCGAGACCTTTATACGACTAATATAACCACTTGCTGTAGCATAAATATTTAAACCTTCACGTTGTTTAGTTTTTAGATCTAAACCCGAATGAAAATGGTTGCTTCTTAACTCTCCAAAAGTACCAGAAAGGATTAGTTCTATGTCAAGTGGAGACCTAAAATAATCTTGTGGATAAATGCTTTGAGCTTGAGTGAAACTTGCAGTAAAAACTAGTAAAAAAAGTATGTGTCGCATAAATAAATGGTTACTGCTAAAATAGAAATAAGGTTTTAATTACCAAAGTAAAATTAAACACTAAGCCATATAATTGATAATGAGTTGAATTATTAATACTTAAAAAAAAAATGAAAATTAATTGTAAAGTGTTACGGTTTGATTAACTTTGTAAGATAAGTATAGTATTAGTTAATGAGTAAGATTGAAAATATTGTTGATGCTCTAGAAAGTAAAATTAATAAAGTCTTAAATAGACAAAAAGATTTAAAACTAGAAAATACTAAGCTAAAAAAAGCTTTAGAACAATCTCAATCAAAATTAACTGCAAAGGATTTAGAATTAAAAACTTGGCAAGATAATTACAACACATTAAAGATGGCTAATACAATACTTGGCAGTGACAAAGATAAACGAGAAACAAAGCTCAAAATAAATACATTAATAAGAGAGATTGACCATTGTATTAGTCAATTATCAAGTTAAAGTTTAAATAGTTTTTATGGAAGACGTGCTAAAAATAAAATTATCTATAGCAAACAGAGTCTACCCTTTAACTATAACACCTAGTCAAGAAGAAGGGTTGCGTTTAGCAGCAAAGAAGATAGAGACTATGATAAATAAGTTTGAGCAAAGCTATTCTGTTAGAGATAAACAAGATGTATTAGCCATGTGCGCATTGCAATTTGCTAGTCAATTAGAACAGAAAGCCTTAGATAAAGACCATGTGGAAGAACACGTTCAGCAAAAGTTAGAAACTTTAAATGAATTGTTACAGTCACATCTTAGTTTATAATACGTTCATATAACATAATAAAATTAGGTTACTGCCTACATTAATTATTTTTTTGATAAACTCAACGTTGATTCTTTTAAAAAGGGTGAGTTCTAAGTTGTAAAAGCATGCTGCTAATAACATTTATGTTATTTAGGCAGACCCTTGATCAGCTTGTTAGCCCTAAACTTGATTTTAAGGAGTTTATACAAAACCAAAGTTAGTGTAGGCTTTTTTTATATATAAACAATTAATAATGGATAAAACAATTTTAATTATAGCAGGTGTTGCAATTGGAGCAATAATAGGCTTTGTTATTGCAAAAATACTAGAGCGTAACAATGCATCAAAGCTAATAAAAAGTGCAAAAAAATCTGCAGGTGCAATTCTAAAAGAAGCTAAAGTAGAAGGAGAAGGAATAAAAAAAGATAAAATACTACAAGCTAAAGAGAAGTTTTTAGAACTTAAAGCAGAGCATGAAAAAGTAATTTTATCTAGAGATAAAAAGATGGCTGATGCCGAAAAGCGTGTGCGTGACAAAGAATCTCAAATTTCAAGTGAACTATCAAAAAACAAGAAGCTTAACACAGAGTTTGAAAGTAAAGTTAAAGACTACAATCATAGACTTGATGTATTAGATAAAAAGCAAGACGAATTAGATAGACTACACAAAAGCCAAGTAGAACAATTAGAGGTTATATCAAGCTTATCTGCTGATGAAGCAAAATCACAATTAGTAGAATCTTTAAAAGGTGAAGCTAAAAATGATGCTATGGCTTACGTCCAAGGTAAAATGGAAGAAGCTAAGCTTACAGCACAACAGGACGCTAAAAAAATTATTATAAATACAATCCAACGTATTGGTACAGAAGAAGCAGTAGATAATTGTGTGTCTGTATTTAATATAGAAAGTGATGATGTTAAAGGACGTATTATTGGTCGTGAAGGTCGTAATATTCGTGCAATTGAAGCAGCAACAGGAGTAGAGATTATAGTTGATGATACTCCAGAAGCAATTATCTTATCATGTTTTGATTCGGTTAGACGTGAAGTTGCAAGATTATCTTTACACAAGTTAGTAACAGATGGTCGTATCCACCCAGCACGAATTGAAGAAGTTGTTAGAAAAACACAAAAACAAATTGAACAAGAAATAATTGAAGTTGGAAAACGTACAGTTATAGATTTAGGTATCCATGGTTTGCATCCAGAATTAATAAAAATGGTTGGACGTATGAAATACCGTTCGTCATATGGGCAAAACTTGTTACAACACTCACGTGAAGTTGCAAAACTTTGTGGTGTTATGGCAGCAGAATTAGGTTTAAATCCAAAATTAGCTAAACGCGCAGGATTATTACACGATATTGGTAAAGTACCAGATGCAGAAGCAGACATGGAAACTCCACACGCTATTTTAGGTATGCAATGGGCTGAAAAATATGGTGAAAAAGACGAAGTTTGTAATGCTATTGGTGCTCACCACGATGAAATAGAAATGAAATCGTTATTATCTCCAATAATACAAGTTTGTGATGCTATATCTGGAGCACGTCCAGGAGCAAGACGTCAAGTATTAGATAGCTACATACAGCGTTTAAAAGATTTAGAAGAAATTGCTTTTGGATTTAACGGAGTTAAAAAAGCATATGCTATTCAAGCAGGTAGAGAATTACGTGTTATTGTTGAAAGCGAAAAGGTTAGTGATCAAAATGCATCTGACTTGTCATTTAATATTTCTCAAAAAATACAAACAGATATGACTTATCCTGGTCAGGTTAAAGTAACAGTAATTAGAGAGACTAGAGCAGTAAATATTGCGAAGTAATCTACATGATATAATCCNTAAAA
>NZ_BCBW01000016.1:0-37210 GCF_001315805.1 Olleya sp. ITB9 | reverse complement strand
TAACTAACCTAACTAACTTACAGTATAGTGTGTTATTTTTTTATGGATAGGAATTACTATTTTAAATGTGGTTCCAATATTTACTTGACTATCTACATCAATAGTACCACCATAAGCTTCGATTTGATTTTTTATTAAATACAAGCCGACACCTTCAGCTTCTGGATTATTATGAAATGTTTTGTATAACCCGAAAATTTTATCCTTAAACTTACCTAAATCAATACCTAAACCATTATCTGATATTGTTAAAATTAAATTTTCACTACAACTTTCAGTTTTAATTTTAATAACAGGAGGTCTATCAGGATGTTTATAATTAATAGAATTAGTAATTAAATTTTGAACAATGCTATGAAGGTAAGTAGAATCAAAATTGATTACACATTCTTCGTCTATATCATTATATATTACAGCACTGCTTTCTGAAATTATAAAATTAAGCTCTTCAATAACAGTATTAATCTCATGGCTTACATTAACCCTATTTTGGATAGAGTTTTTTTGTGTCTGTATACTAACGACTTGATTTAGGTTTTTAAGTGTTTTGGTTAACGACTTTGATATCGTTCTTAAATGGTAATATAATTCTTGTTTTTCTGTATCAGATTCGACTTCTTCATTTAAATTCAATATACTCTCAAAATTTCCTGCATGAGATTTTAGATTGTGAGTCACAATGTGAGCAAAACTTTTTAGTTTATTATTCTGAGATGTTGTTAAATCTATTGACTTTTTTAAAGCTAATTCTGTTTCTTTTTGTTTTGTAATGTCAGTGTGTGTACCTATAATACGTGTCGGTTTTCCCTCAAAATCTCGCTCTACAACTTTACCTTTATCTAAAATCCATCTATATGAATTGTCCTTGTGTAATACTCGGTGTACATTTACATATTCAGAAATTTTACCATTTATATGGTTATTAAAATCTTCAAAATACTCTAATTTATCTTCACGATGTACTCGATCATCCCATTCTGAAGGTTTAGATCCAATTTCATGATCTTCAAAACCAAGTATTTTTTTTGATTCTTTAGAATAAAATACTTCGTTAGTTATTGAATTCCAATCCCAAACTCCAATTCCAGAATTTTCAAGAGCAAAATGCCATTTTTGGTTTTTAATTGTTTGATTTTCCATTTTTTAGATTATGAGGTGTCTAGCAAATATTAAAAACTTTATAATGTTTTAATGTTTTTTAGAGTCCCGAAAGCGTTACATCGATAAACTACTTAATTTGCAGTTTAAACGTTGGTTTTGGATAATTATTGCACGTTTAATTTGGGATTTTAATCGTAAAAGTAGTGCCTTTATTAACTTTACTTTTAATATCAATAGTACCATTAAAGGCTTCAATTTGATTTTTAACTAAATACAAACCAACACCTTCAGAATCTGTATTATTATGAAAGGTTTTATATAATCCAAAAATGTCTTTCCCAAACTTATCTAAGTCTATGCCACATCCATTGTCTGTAAATTCAATTTGAACCATATCACCTACTTGTTTGGATCTTATTTTTATTATAGGATTTCTGTCTTTATGTCTATACTTTATTGAGTTAGTAATTAAATTTTGTGTAATACTTTGAAAATAAGAGGTGTTAAAGTTAATAAAACAATCCGTTTTTATATCTGTAATTATGCTTGCTTTTTGTTCGTGTATGTAATAATCTAACTCTTGTAAGATTAAGTTAATTTCTTTACAGATACACAATTTATTTTCAGTATTCTTTTTTCTAGATTGAACTGTTACAATTTCGTTTAGATTATTGATGGTTTTTGTTAAAGATTTAGACAGTGTTTTAAGATAGTCAAGCATCTCTATCTTTTCGTCTTCGGTATTTGCTTCTTCGTAAAAGCCTAAAAGACTTTCAAAGTTACCAGCATGTTGCTTTAAATTGTGTGTTACAATATGTGCAAAATTTTGAAGTTTATTATTTTGCTTTACTACAAGGTCTAGAGTTTCTTCAACTTTTTTTTCAGATTCTGCAAACTCTGTAATATCAACGTGTGTTCCAATTATTCTAGAAGCTTCACCATGTTTATCTTTTTCAATTATTTTTCCTCTATCTAATATCCATCTATAAGATCCATCTTTATGTAGTACACGATGTTTGTTTTCGTATAATGGTTTTAAACCATTTAAATGGTCTTTAAAATCTTGATAATATTGCTGCCTGTCTTCTGGATGCACACGATCATTCCAATCTGTAGCATTTTTACCAAAGTTAATATTATCTTGTGTTCCAATTATGGTTTTGGATGGTGTAGTAAATGATATTTGATCTGTATCAGAATTATAATCCCATATACCTACTTTAGATATTTCTAATGCAAGTTTCCATTTTTGTAGATCAAAATTTGAGGTATTTTGATTTAATCCAATACCTTTAATTAACTCAGACATAAAGTTCTGTTTTTATATGCTAGCAATTAGGGAGTCTTGCCTAAAACATTCAGTATGAAGCAAATATAAATAAATTTAATAAATATAGTTATCGTCTTGGATGAAAATTATTTATAACATTTGTTAATTGGGTTTTGTCAACATGTGTATATATTTCGGTAGTTGTTATACTTTCATGTCCTAGCATAAGCTGTATGGCTCTTAAATCGGCTCCGTTTTCTAATAAATGTGTAGCAAAAGAGTGTCTAAATGTATGAGGAGAAATATTTTTATTAAGGTCTATTTGTTTAGCTAATCCTTTAATAATTGTAAATATCATTGCTCTAGTTAGTTGTTTACCACGTCTATTTAGAAACAAAATATCATTATGATCTGGATGAATGGTTAAATGATTTCTAATGTGTGTTTTATAAATAGTAATATATTTTTGTGTGTCTTCAAGTATAGGTACAAACCTTTGTTTATCTCCTTTTCCTGTTACTTTAATAAACCCTTCCTCAAAAAACAAATCTGATATTTTAAGGTTAGTTAACTCACTTACACGTAAACCGCAACTGTATAGCACTTCTATAATAGCTCTGTTTCGTTCACCTTGCGGATGACTTAAATCTATGGCTTGTATTAGGTTGTTAATTTCGTTTTCGCTTAGTGTATCAGGTAATTTTCGACCAATTTTTGGAGAGTCTATAGTATCTACAGGGTTATCTTGTCTGTAATCTTCAAATACTAAATAATTAAAAAAACCTTTTAAACCTGATATTAATCTGGATTGAGATCTTGCATTTAAGTTTTTTGCAGCTTCATAAATAAATTGCTTAATAGTCGTAGTGTCTATAACTATTGCATTTGTTTGTATAGCATTTGAGTCCAAATATTTTATTAATTTATTTACATCTAACACATAACTATTAATAGAGTTGTCGGATAATCCTCTTTCTATTTTTAGATATGATATGTAATCTTTAAGAGCTTGAGTCCAGGTCATAGGTTATAAATATAGCAATTGTTAAAAATGTCCATTTTTTTGTGTTAGAATAACTAAATTCAGCTTGTAATTATTAATAACAAACTTAATTAAATTCTGAGGTTGATTTTAGTATTCAAAATAACATTTTCCAACTATCAGTTGGTTTTTTTTTGATTGTAACTGTAGTATTTTGATGTAATCTTTTTAATTTATTTACTAAATACAGAATAATTAGTGTTGCCATTATAATGGTGATTCTAATATTTATTTAATGTTAAATAAGTGTTTTATTCTTTATTTTTGGTAATATATGCTTAATGTTAAATAATGCGTTAAAATTTGTTAAAGCCTATTATTTAATAGGTTTACAGTCTTTTTTTGTCAAAATAAAAAGTTAAAGTTTTATCTTAATAAGTTGAAAGTTAATATGGTACTTTTTGTTAAGTTTTTTTTATCAAAATTTACTTGTACACCTTTGCTTTAGCTTCTAATTTTGTAAGCTCAAATAATTTAAAATTTAAATTTAATTATGAAAAAATTATTATTTACAGCTGCAATTGCAGTATTAGGTTTTACAAGTGTTAACGCACAAGATGAAATGACTACAGTTGGTGGTTTTGAAGAAGGTGATGTTTTTATTTCTGGTTCAGTTGGATTTGGTAATGAATCTTTCGGAGATGAAAGTACAAACGTTTTTTCAATTGCTCCAAAAGCTGGATACTTTTTATCTGATAACATTGCAGCAGGTTTAAAACTAGGTTACACTTCTTTTTCAGGAGATAATGACGGAGTTGATTTTGTTGATGCAAGTGAATTAGCTATTGGAGTATTTGGAAGATATTACTTTACTGCAGATGATCAATTTTCTTTATTTACAGAATTAGGGGTTGATTATATTTCAAACGATGATAAATTAGCAGATGCTAAGAGTGATGGTTTTGATATTGCTTTTGCTCCAGGTATTAGCTACTTTGTTTCTGATAATTTTGCAATTGAAGCAACTGTTGGTGTTTTAGGATACTCTACAGAAAAAGCAGATTTTGATGGAGCAGAGTCTAGAAACAATTTTGATTTTGGTGTAAATTTTGCTGATATCAACTTTGGTGTTGTTTATAAATTTAACTAAGTATTAGTAAATTAAATATTTAAAACCGAAGCTTAATAGCTTCGGTTTTTTTATGCTCAAATTTTTTATCTTTACTTTATGAAAAAACTAATTATAATTAATGGTCCTAATTTAAATTTGTTAGGAAAACGTGAGCCCAACATTTATGGAAGTTTATCATTCACTGAGTTTTTGGATACAATTATAGAAAAATATCCGAATGTTTCTATAGAGCATTTTCAATCTAATATAGAAGGAGAACTTATAAATAAACTTCAAGAAGTTGGTTTTAGTTACGATGGTATTATACTTAATGCTGCTGCTTATACACATACCTCTGTTGGAATAGGTGATTGTGTAAAAGCTATTGAAACACCTGTTGTAGAAGTGCATATTTCAAATACTTTTGGAAGAGAAGAGTTTAGGCATCAGTCTTATATTTCGGCCAATGCAAAAGGTGTTATACTTGGTTTTGGATTACAAAGTTATGAGTTAGCTATTCAAAGTTTCTTGTGATTTGTTATTCCAAAAATTATACTGCAAAGTCTTTATCTATATTAAAGTTTTTTAAATTGTATTAAAGACTGTTAAAAGCAATAGCATTGTTGTTAAACCATGTTAATGTAACATCTGTAACTTATTTTGACATCGTAGTTAAGGTATATTAACCTAAAAAACAATATGATGAAAAAAATAATATTAAGTACTATTGTACTATTTATTTCAGGAGTAACAATGTTAAATGCGCAAGCAGATAGAAAAGATGTTCAAATAGGTGTAAAAGGAGGTTTTAATTCCTCTACTATAAGTGGAGACGATTTAGGAGATTTAGAATCAAGAACTAGTTTTAACGCTGGTTTATTAGTCGAAATACCTATTACTGAGCGTTTATCTTTTCAACCAGAAGTCTTTTATTCTGGTCAAGGTTTTGATGTACAAGAAATTGATCAAGACAATGTTTTTGATACAGATGATAATATCGAATACCAATTAGATTATATTCAAGTACCATTGTTATTAAAAGCCTATTTAGTAAAAGGATTAAGTGTTGAAGCTGGTCCACAATTTGGATTTAAAATTCATGAAGAATTTGACTCTCAACCAACAAGTGATGGAGGAGATATAGAAATTGATTCTGAAGACTCTTACGTTAAAGATTTTGACACTAGTGTTGCAGTAGGTGCATCTTATAAGTTTGATAGTGGTTTTTTCTTAAGCGGTCGTTATAATATTGGAGTTACAGATATTTTTGAAGATGGTACACCATTTGAAGGTGTTGATGCCAAAAATAATGTTTGGCAATTTGGTCTAGGTTTTATGTTTTAAAACCTAACTTATATAACAAAAAAAGTTCCATGATATTGCTGAACTTTTTTTATTTAAACTATATAAGTTTTATAAATGAATTACCTCATCATAAGCATCTGCAACAGCTTCCATTACAGCTTCACTCATAGTTGGGTGTGGATGTATTGCTTTTAATACTTCGTGTCCTGTAGTTTCTAGTTTACGTCCTAAAACAGCTTCAGCTATCATATCTGTAACACCAGCACCAATCATGTGGCATCCTAACCATTCGCCATATTTAGCATCAAAAATTACTTTTACAAAACCTTCTTTGTTTCCTCCAGCACTAGCTTTACCAGATGCAGAGAATGGGAATTTTCCAACTTTAAGATCGTAACCTTGTTCTTTTGCTTGTTTCTCAGTTAAACCAACACTAGCAATTTCTGGAGTAGCATAGGTACAACCAGGTACATTACCATAGTCTAAGGCTTCAACATGCATTCCTGCAATTTTTTCAACACATAAAATAGCTTCAGCAGACGCAACGTGAGCTAAGGCTTGACCAGGAGTAATATCACCAATTGCGTAATATCCAGGAATATTAGTTTGGTAATAATCATTAACTAATACTTTGTCTCTATCAACAGCGATACCTACATCTTCAAGACCAATATTTTCAATATTAGATTTAATACCAACAGCAGATAATACGATGTCAGCCTCTAATACTTCTTCTCCTTTTTTTGTTTTAACGATTGCTTTAACTCCTTCACCAGATGTATCAACACTAGTAACTTCAGCAGAAGTCATTACTTTTATACCGTTTTTCTTAAACGAACGCTCTAATTGCTTAGAGATATCTTCGTCTTCAACAGGTACAATTCTATCTAAATATTCTACGATTGTAACTTCAGTTCCCATAGAGTTATAGAAGTAAGCAAACTCAACACCAATAGCTCCTGATCCAACAACAATTAGTTTTTTAGGTTGCTTTGGTAATGACATTGCTTGTCTGTAACCAATTACTTTTTCACCATCTTGAGGTAAACTTGGTAATTCTCTAGAGCGTGCTCCAGTTGCAATAATTATATGATCTGCACTGTACTCTTTACCATCAACATCAATTTTCTTTCCTGTTTTTAATGTTCCAAAACCATCAATGACATCAATTTTGTTTTTTTTCATCAAAAACTTAACACCATTACTCATGCCTTCGGCAACACCACGACTACGTTTAACAACAGCATTAAAATCCTTATCGTATTCTTTAACAGAAAGACCATAGTCTTCTGCATGTTTTAAATATTCAAAAACTTGAGCCGATTTTAGTAATGCTTTTGTAGGTATACATCCCCAATTTAAGCATATTCCACCAAGATTTTCTTTTTCAATAATAGCAGTTTTAAAACCTAATTGAGATGCTCTAATAGCAGCTACGTAGCCTCCAGGACCACTACCAAGTACAATAATATCGTATTTACTCATTGTGTATTTTTTTGTAGTTTTAAGAAGTTACGAAGTTACAAAACCAAAATTGAATAAAGAATTTAGAATCTTAAAAAAATATATCTTTTAGTACCTTTGTGCAGCAAGTTTTAAAATATGAACATACCTAAGTCTAGTTTTCCACGAGTAATAATTATTGGTGGAGGTTTTGCAGGCATCGCTTTAGCAAAAAAATTATCAAAGCAAGAAGTACAAGTTGTACTTTTAGATAAACATAATTATCATACATTTCAGCCATTATTATATCAAGTGTCTACAGGCGGTTTAGAGCCAGATTCTATTGCTTATCCTATTCGTAAGGTATTGCAAGATTTTCCTAATTTTTTCTTTAGACTGGCTAATGTTTCAGAAATAAATACAGACAATAATCGTGTTATTACTAATATAGGTGAATTAAAATATGATTATTTGGTAGTGGCTTCTGGATCTAAAACCAATTATTTTGGTAATAAATCTATTAAAGAGAATAGTATGGAAATGAAAACCATACCACAGTCTCTAAACTTAAGGAGTTTAATACTTGAGAATTTTGAAGAAGCCTTATTGACTTCAGATTTAAACGAAAGAAATGCTTTAATGAATTTTGTAATTGTTGGAGCAGGGCCAACAGGTGTAGAGCTTGCTGGTGCTTTAGCCGAAATTAAAAAAGGAATACTACCTAAAGATTATCCAGATTTAGATACACGACTAGCACAAATTAACTTAATACAATCTGGAGATAAAATTTTAAAAGCAATGAGTACTAAAGCTTCTAAAAAAGCTGAAGACTTTTTGGAAGACTTAGGCGTACATGTTTGGAAAAATATTAGAGTTACTGGTTATGACGGAAAAACGGTCACCACAAATAGTGATTTAACTTTTGATGCAGCAACAGTAGTTTGGGCTGCAGGAGTAAAAGGAGCAGCTATTAAAGGTATAGATGCAGAACAGTTTGTAACTAGAGGAAATAGAATTATTGTAAATGAATTTAATCAAGTAAAAGGATTAGATAACATTTTTGCAATTGGTGATGTAGCGCAAATGGAAACTGAAGCAGTACCATCAGGACATCCAATGATGGCTCAACCTGCTATACAACAAGGTAAATTATTAGGAGAAAACTTACTAAAGTTATTAGAAAATAAACCCATGAAACCCTTTGTATATAATGATAAAGGATCTATGGCTACTATTGGTAGAAATAAAGCTGTTGTAGATTTACCAAAGTTTAAATTTCAAGGTGTTTTTGCTTGGTTTGTTTGGATGTTTGTACACTTGTTTTTCTTAATAGGATTTAGAAACAGAATGGTTGTTTTTATAAATTGGGTTTACAACTACATTAGGTTTGACAGAGAAGCACGTTTAATTATTAGACCTTATAAAAAGGAATTAAAATCTTAAAAAATTATTGTTTAGCCTGACTAAACTTTTTAGCATTAAATTGACTGGATTGTCCTTTGGGTATTGATAGACTTTGCCAAGTTTCATTTTTAATAAGTTTACCAATATGTGCTATTTGCCCAATGTGGTAACTGTAATGACCTAATTGTCTAAAAATAGCTTCGGCTACCAGATGGCTTTCATTTCTGATATAAACAGTACGATCCAAATCCTGATTGTTTAAAGGTGTAATAGCATTAAATAAGCAAGTCCATCCTTTATCCCAATCGGCTAATAACTGCTCTTTTGTAGTGTAAGTGGCTTCAAACTCTTGCTCACGTTGCCTCCATGTTTTTTCGCCATCTTCGGTTAAAAAGTTAGTCCAACGACTTAACATGTTACCAACGATATGTTTTACAATAATAGACACACTGTTGGAATTGCTATGGGATTTCCAATTCATTTCACTAAAAGATAACTGCTGGAGTGTTTTATCTCCAGCAGTTTTGTAATAGTTAAACTGTTTTATAACACTTGTAATGTGGCTATTATTCATTTTTAAAATCTACGCTTGCACTGTTTACACAAAATCTAGTTCCTGTTTCTGTTGGACCATCATTAAATACATGACCTAAGTGACCACCACAATTAGAACATACAATTTCGGTTCTAATCATTCCATGGGTTTTGTCTAATATATTGGTGATACTTCCTGGAATGGCATCGTCAAAACTTGGCCAACCACAACTAGATTCAAATTTACTATCGCTTTCAAATAATTGCTGGTTGCATGCTGCACAATGATATGCTCCAGACTCGAAATGTAAATTGTATTTTCCCGTATGTGGCATTTCGGTACCTTTTTTACGTAAAATACGATACTGCTCATCTGTTAGCTCGTTACGCCATTGTTCTTCAGTTTTATTGACTTTAAAATTACTCATTACTTGGTTTAAAATTTAATGCGACTCCGTTTATACAATGTCTTTTTCCTGTAGTTGCTTTAGGACCATCATTAAACACATGACCTAAATGACCACCACACGTTGCGCAATGTTCTTCATCTCTGGTGTATCCAATTTTAGTATCTGTCCCAAAGGCAACATTTCCTTTAATTTCTTGGTCAAAACTTGGCCAACCTGTTCCTGAGTCAAATTTGTCTTCACTTTTAAACAGTGGTGTGTCACAAGCAGCACAGTGATATACACCAGCTCTTTTTTCGTTGTTTAAGCTACTACTAAAAGGACGTTCTGTACCTGCTTTACGCAAAACATAATATTCTTTATCAGATAATTCAGTTTTCCATTCAGCATCAGTTTTACTGATTTCAAAAGTTTTCGAATCAGATTTTTTAGCTTCTTCTTGTGCGTTAGATTTACAATTAAATAGACATATTAAAAGTAAGAATGCAATTTTTTTCATAATTTTTCTTTTTTATAAAGATATTGTAAAATCTTAAAATAGAATTAATACAGACTTAATTTTAAATTAAAAATAACATTTCATTCTTTATTATTTAAAGTGTAACTTTCATCAATAAATTAAAATAAATAAATGAAAATTATACACATAAGTGCAGAGTGCTATCCAATTGCAAAAGTTGGAGGATTAGCAGACGTTGTTGGAGCTTTACCTAAATACCAAAATGCTTTGGGTCATCCTTCCTCTGTAATTATGCCTTTTTATGATAATAAATATACTCAAGAACATACATTTGAAAAGGTTTATGAAGCCGAGTTTAATTTAGGTCCTAATTATTATGTTTTTAGTGTTTTGAAAACTAAAGATTCAGATTTAGACATTGAAGCTTATTTTATTGATATTCCTGAGTTATTGTATAAAAACTATGTGTATTCAGTAGACGATACTAAGCGTTTTATAGCATTTCAAATTGCTGCTTTAGATTGGATTAAAGTCCATAAGCAGCAACCAGGTATTATACATTGTCACGATCATCACACAGGGTTAATTCCTTTTATGTTGCAAGAGTGTTTTGATTATCAGGTTTTAAATACAATACCAGTAATTACTACTATCCATAATGCACAATACCAAGGTTGGTTTGGTTATGATAAACTACATTTAATTCCTGATTTTAATGAAGAAAAAATAGGGTTGTTAGATTGGAATGGTTGTATAAATCCATTAGCAGCAGCTATTAAATGTGCTTGGAGAGTCACAACAGTATCACCAAGCTACATGGAAGAATTAAAACAAAATGCAAATGGTTTGGAAAGTTTATTAAGTCATGAAAGCACAAAATGTCAAGGTATATTAAATGGGATTGATACCCAAGTATGGAATCCAGAAACTGATGATTTTATTATTGAAAACTTTACCAAAGACACGATCAGTACAGGTAGAAAAGCTAATAAGAATTGGTTATGTAAAGAGTATAATTTAGATCCAAATAAACCCTTGTTTGGATTTATAGGTCGTTTGGTTTCAGAAAAAGGTGTCGAAATTTTCCCTGATGTTTTTAAAAATGTTTTAGAAACTGAAGCAGTATCTATTTTATTATTAGGATCGGGAGAAAAAGAAACTGAAAATGCTTTAAAAAGCTTAAAACCAGTATATAATGGAAAATATAATGCGTATATTGGTTATGACGAAAGATTATCTCATATTATTTATGCAGGAACAGACTTTTTATTAATGCCCTCAAAAGTTGAGCCTTGTGGCTTAAATCAAATGTATGCTTTACGTTATGGTGCCATACCTATAGTTAGACGTATTGGCGGATTAAAGGATACAGTAATTGACATTGATCAAGATGGATTTGGAATATGTCATGATGATGTAAGTGTTTATGAAGTAGAGTATGCTATTAAAAGAGCTGTAGCATTATATAATGATAGTAAGAGGTTTAAAAAATTACAAAAACAAATAATGACAATTGACCATTCTTGGGATGTGTCTGCCAAAGCTTATATTAATTTATACCAATCCATAAACTAAAACACTATGATTAACGACAAAGTACTCTCCATTATTTTAGGAGGAGGTCAAGGCACAAGGTTGTATCCATTAACTGCTTCACGCTCTAAACCAGCTGTACCAATAGCAGGAAAATATAGATTGGTGGATATACCAATTTCTAACTGTATAAATTCAAACATCAAACGCATGTTTGTACTAACACAGTTTAATTCTGCGTCGTTAAATAGACATATTAAAAATACGTATCATTTTAGTTTTTTTAGTTCAGCTTTTGTTGATGTATTAGCAGCCGAGCAAACACCAGGAAACAAAACTTGGTTTCAAGGTACAGCAGATGCTGTTAGACAAAGTATGCATCATTTTTTAGAACATGATTTTGAGTATGCTTTAATCCTTTCTGGAGATCAATTGTACCAAATGGATTTTAACAAAATGATAGATGCGCATATTAATACAGGAGCAGATATATCAATAGCAACAATTCCTGTTAATGCAAAAGACGCGACTTCTTTCGGTATTTTAAAAACTAATGAGGATAACTTAATTACGTCATTTATTGAAAAACCAAATTCAGATTTATTACCAGAATGGACCTCACCTGTGAGTCCTGATATGGAAAAACAAGGTAAAAATCATTTGGCTTCAATGGGTATTTATATTTTTAATAGAGACCTTTTAGTAGATTTGATGAATGATCCTAAAACTATAGATTTTGGTAAAGAAATCATTCCGCAATCCATTAATAAGCACAAAACGATTAGTTTTCAATATGAAGGTTATTGGACAGACATAGGTAACATAGATTCGTTTTTTGAAGCCAATATTGGTATCACAGATGATATCCCAAAATTTAATCTTTATGATATAGACCAAAGAGTGTATACACGTGCCAGAATTTTGCCAACATCTAAAATTTCTGGAACAAATTTAGATAAAACCGTTATTGCAGAAGGTTGTATTGTACATGCTTCTAAAATTGAAAAATCTGTAATTGGTATCAGATCTAGAATAGGTAAAGAAACTACAATTATTAATACTTACATGATGGGTTGTGATGCTTATGAGTCTTTAGAAGAAATAGAAGAAAATAATATTAAAATCTTATTAGGTATTGGTGAGCGTTGTTTTATTAAAAATGCAATTTTAGATAAAAATATCAGGATTGGTGATGATGTAAGAATTAATGGAGGAAGTCATTTAGAAGATAAAGAAACAGATACTTATGTTATAAAAGAAGGTATTGTAGTCATAAAAAAAGGTGCAATAATACCTAACGGATTTGTAATTTAATATATGGCAGAAGTAACAGTATTTAGCTTATTTACAGATTTTGATATAAATCTTTTTAAAGCAGGAAAGCATTATAAGTTATACGAAAAGTTAGGGTCACATATTATGACTTTAAACGCAGTACAAGGGACTTATTTTGCTGTTTGGGCACCAAGTGCAAAACAAGTATCTGTAGTTGGAGATTTTAATTATTGGACAGAAGGAGAGCACCTTTTAAATGTACGTTGGGATGAAAGCGGAATTTGGGAAGGCTTTATACCAAATGTAGGTAAAGGCACATCTTATAAATATAAAATACAGAGCCACAATAATAATAATATAGTTACAGAAAAGGCAGACCCTTATGCAAGACGTTTTGAACATAACCCAAATACAGCTTCTATAATTTGGGATGATAATTATACTTGGCAAGATGATAAATGGATGTCTAATCGAAAACAAAACAATGAGTTAGATGCACCATATTCGGTTTACGAAGTACATTTAGGATCTTGGAAAAAACAAATTGAAGACAATCGGTTTTTATCTTATGTAGAGTTGGCAGAAGACTTAGTAAATTATATCAAAGAGATGAATTTTACACACGTCGAGTTAATGCCAATTATGGAATTTCCTTACGACCCAAGTTGGGGTTATCAAATTACAGGATACTTTGCGCCAACCTCTAGATTTGGCTATCCAGAAGAATTTAAATTACTTGTGGACAAACTTCATCAAAATAACATAGGAATCATTTTAGATTGGGTTCCATCACACTTCCCTGAAGATGCTCATGGTTTAGGCTTTTTTGATGGGTCATGTTTATATGAGCATCCAGACAAACGTAAAGGTTATCATCAAGATTGGAAAAGTTTAATTTTTAACTATGGTCGCAACGAGGTAAAATCTTTTTTAATCAGTAATGCAATGTTTTGGTTAGACCAATATCATGCAGATGGATTACGTGTAGATGCTGTTGCCTCTATGCTATTTTTAGATTACAGTAGGGAAGAAGGAGCATGGGAACCCAACATGTATGGAGGAAGAGAAAACTTAGAAGCGATAGCTTTTTTAAAAGAATTAAATACAGCTGTATACAGTAATTTTCCTGATGTCCAAACTATAGCAGAGGAGTCTACAGCGTTTCCAGGTGTATCAAAACCTGTTTTTTTAGGTGGCTTAGGATTTGGTATGAAATGGATGATGGGTTGGATGCATGATACATTACAATATTTTAAAAAAGAACCTATTTATAGAAAACATCATCAAAACGATATTACGTTTTCCATGACTTATGCTTTTACCGAGAATTTTATGCTACCCTTAAGTCATGACGAAGTAGTTTATGGTAAAAAATCCATCTTGGGTCGTATGCCTGGAGATGAATGGCAACGTTTTGCTAATTTAAGAGTTCTTTACGGTTATATGTTTACACATCCAGGAACTAAGTTATTGTTTCAAGGTGCAGAATTTGGACAAAGTGAAGAGTGGAATTTTCAATCCAGTTTAGATTGGCATTTATTACAGTATAAGCCACATAAAGGTATGCAAGAGTATGTCAAAGCTTTAAATAAAGTTTATAAATCGCAACCAGCTTTATTTGAAAAACAATTTTCTTTTGAAGGATTTGAGTGGATAGATTATGGAGATGCAGAACATTCTGTTTTAGTATATATTAGAAAAGGTAATAAGCCAAAAGATAATTTAATTATTGCTTGTAATATGACACCAGTACCTTTAGAAAATTACCGAATTGGTTTGCCTAAAAAAGGACAGTTAACCGAAATTTTTAATAGTGATGATAGTTCCTATTTTGGAACAGGTGACTTCAAAAATCAAACTTTAATAAGTCAGTCAAAATTATGGCATTCTAGAAAAAATTCGGTTGAAATTACAATTCCGCCTTTAGGCATTTCAATATTAAAATATAAATCTTAAGCTAAATAAAATGATATTGACTCAATATCATTTTATTAGTTTTAAGGTCTGAAAATAAAGCATTTAATAATTTTTTAAATCTAAAACGTTGTAGTTGATAATTTGTAAGAATTAACATTAGCAATGTTTTAGTAACAATATAATTTTCCGTTTTTTTACTATATATAATAATAGATAACTATGATTGTAAATACCGAATTAGAGCAAAAAGGAAATTTATTTCCATCAAGAATTATAAAGTTTCAAAAGGATGTTGATACATTATATTTTTATACCGAAAATAATGTCGTTCTTCAATTAACAGTTTTAAGAGATAGTGTATTAAGATTTAGATACACTACAACAGGTACTTTTGAAAATGATTTTTCATATGCAATTACTAAGTACGCAAGTACAGGTTATAATAAGTTGGAAATTACTGAGAATGATGATTTTTATACCATCATTACTTCAAAGTTAAAATGTGAGGTTTCTAAAAAAGATGCACGAGTAACTATTTATGATGTGCTTACAGACCAAATAATTAATCAAGATGAAATAGGGTTTCATTGGGAAGAAAGTTATGAGTTTGGAGGAAACATCGTTAAGATGAGTAAAACCGTTAATGAACGTGAAAGTTATTTTGGACTAGGTGATAAGCCAGAGCATTTAAACTTAAAAGGAAAGCGATTTCAAAATTGGGTTACAGACTCTTATGCATTTGGTAAGCACACAGATCCAATATATAAAGCTATTCCGTTTTTTACAGGTTTACACCATGGTAAGGCGTATGGTATTTTTTTTGATAATACCTTTAGATCTTATTTTGATTTTGGTCAAGAACGTCGTAATGTCACAAGTTTTTGGGCTCAAGGAGGAGAGATGAACTATTATTTTATCTATGGACCTAAAATGGAAACAGTTGTAGAAAACTATACAGACCTAACAGGTAAGCCACACCAATTACCACCTTTATGGGCTTTAGGTTTTCATCAATGTAAATGGAGTTATTATCCAGAAGCAGAAGTCAAAGCAATTACATCTAAGTTTAGAGAGCTTCAAATACCATGTGACGCTATTTATTTAGATATAGATTATATGGATGGTTTTAGATGTTTTACATGGAATAAAGACTATTTTCCAGATCCTAAACGCATGGTTAAAGAGTTGGCAGACGATGGGTTTAAAACCGTAGCTATTATTGATCCAGGAATTAAAATAGATCCAGAATATTCAGTATTTAAAGAAGCTTTAGATAAGGACTATTTTTGTAAACGTGCAGATGGTCCTTATATGAAAGGTAAGGTATGGCCTGGAGAATGTTTTTTTCCAGATTTTACTAAACCAGAGGTTAGAGATTGGTGGTCTGGATTATTTAAAGAGTTAGTAGAAGACATAGGTATCCAAGGTGTTTGGAATGACATGAACGAGCCTGCAGTTATGGAAGTGCCAAATAAGACTTTTCCAGATGATGTACGTCATGATTACGATGGTAATCCTTGTAGTCACAGAAAAGCGCATAATGTCTATGGTATGCAAATGGCAAGAGCTACTTACCATGGCATGAAAAAGTTTAATTACCCAAAACGACCTTTTGTAATAACTAGAGCTGCTTATTCTGGTACTCAACGTTATACTTCTACTTGGACAGGTGATAATGTTGCTACTTGGGAGCATTTATGGATCGCTAATGTTCAAGCACAACGTATGGCAATGTCTGGGTTTAGTTTTGCTGGAAGTGATATTGGTGGATTTGCAGAGCAACCTCAAGGGGAGTTATTTACTAGATGGATTCAATTAGGTATTTTTCATCCATTTTGTCGTGTGCACTCATCAGGAGATCATGGAGATCAAGAACCTTGGGCTTTTGATGAGGATGTAACAGACGTGGTTAGAAAGTTTATTGAAATTAGATACCAACTTTTACCATATTTATACACTGCTTTTTGGAATTTGGTAGAGCATGGAACACCAATTTTAAAATCTTTGGTTATGTATGACCAAGAAGATAGTCAAACGCATTATAGAACAGACGAGTTTATGTATGGTAACCAAATACTAGTTTGTCCTATACAAGAGCCAAATGCTAAAGGGCGCAGAATGTATATACCAAGAGGTACTTGGTATAACTTCTGGACTGATGAGGTTGTACAAGGTGGAAAAGAAAAATGGGTAGATGCAGAGATAGATAGTATGCCAATTTTTATTAAAGAAGGTGCTATTATCCCTAAATATCCAAAGCAACAATATGTAGACCAAAAAGTTATTGACGAAATAACCTTAGATGTGTATTATAAAAAAGGTAAAGAGTCTTCACAATTATTTGATGATGCTCACGATGGTTATGATTATACCAAAGGACGTTATAGCTTCAGGACATTTAAATTAACAGGAAAGTCAAACGAGTTGATTTTACAACAACACAAAGAAGGAAAGTATGAAGCGACCTTTAAAACCTTCAAATTAAATATTCATGGGTTACCTTTTGAAATAAAAGAAATTCAGTTGGATAACGAAACCATTTCTATAGAACAATTAAAAGTCGATGGAACAATAGCAATGGTAGTGGATAAAAAATTCACTGAAATTCATTTAATAGGAGCATAATTATGTTTTAAAAAGCACTTCAGAGTGTTTTTGTGTATTTAATCGATAATCTAGGTGGTCTTTATACTGTGAAATATGTTAAATTTGCCTAAGTTTTTGTAGCTTTATAGAAAGAAATAATTAAAAATAATCATGAAATTTAAAAAATCCATAGTTGCAACATTAGTTTTACTTTTAGTAATGTCTTGTGCAACTAACCCATTTACAGGAAAAAAAACTTTAGCATTTGTATCTAATGCACAATTGTTTCCTACAGCTTTTGCACAGTATAATCAGGTACTAACAGAAAGTAAAGTAGAAACAGGAACAACTCGTGCAGATATGATTAAACGTGTTGGACAACGTATTGCAGTTGCTGCAGAACGTTGGTTAAATGCCAATGGACAACAAGGTTACCTTAATGATTATAAATGGGAATATAACTTAATTGAAGAAGATGTTGTAAACGCATGGTGTATGCCTGGAGGAAAAATAGTGTTTTACACAGGTATTTTACCAGTAGCAGCTAACGAGACTGCTGTTGCAGCAATTATGGGTCATGAAGTTGCACATGCTTTAGCTAACCATGGTCAACAACGTATGAGTGCTTCTTACATTCAGCAAGGTTTAGCTGTTGCAGGAAACATTGCCATTACAGATGATAACCAACGTAATGCTTTTAATCAATATTATGGAGTAGGATCTAATGTTTTAGGAATGTTACCATTTAGTAGAAGTCATGAAACGGAAGCAGATCGTATTGGTTTAATATTAACAGCAATAGCAGGATACAATCCAGATGAAGCTGCAAATTTATGGAGACGTATGGCTCAAGCTAGTGGTGGATCTGCACCACCAGAGTTTTTAAGTACGCATCCAGCTAACCAAACACGTATAGATAACTTAACTGCATTGTCACCTACAGCTAAAGCAGAAGCTAAAAAGTTTGGTGTCTCTAGCTTTAGACCTTTAGGTCAATATTAAGTTAGTATTAATAATATTAAATTACTTTGTAAGCTGTTCTTGATATCAAGAACAGCTTTTGTATTTTTAGGCACTAACTAATCAAAATTAAATGGAACATCTTAAAAAAGGAAGTAAAAAGTTATTGAATGCTTGGGCATTTTATGATTGGGCAAATTCAGTATATACCTTAACTATAGCATCGTCAATATTTCCTTTGTTTTATGGAACTTTATTTACCTCTGAAGATGAAACAATAGCTGCTTTTGGCTTTGTAATGAAGCCAACAGTGTTAATTTCAATTATTACAGCTTTTACTTTTTTGGTTGTAACTTTTACATCACCAATTTTATCTGGTATTGCAGATTATGTAGGGAATAAAAAAAACTTTATGAAGTTTTTTTGTTACTTAGGTAGTTTTGGTTGTATTGGACTGTACTGGTTTTCAAAAGAAAGTATTCATATTAGTTTATTATTCTATTTCATGGGACTGTTAGGGTATTGGGGAAGTTTAGTATTCTATAATTCCTATTTACCAGATATAGCTTTTGATGAGCAACAAGATCAAATTAGTGCCAAAGGATTTTCTTTAGGTTACATTGGTAGTGTTATATTACTTGTGGCTAATTTAGGGATGGTTATGACTCAAGAAACTGGAGCTGAAAAAGTTGAAATGATGAGGTATTCTTTTATAACCGTTGGTATTTGGTGGTTAGTATTTAGTCAATACACTTTTTATGTATTACCAAAAGGAGTTTCTCAAGGACATAAAGTAACAAAAGACGTATTATTTAATGGATTTAAAGAGTTGAAAATGGTTTGGTTTCAACTGAAACAAAATTTAAGATTAAAACGCTATTTATATGCCTTTTTCGTGTTTAGCATGGCTGTGCAAACTATAATGTTAATGGCAGTTTATTTTGGTGAAAAAGAAATTGCATGGTTAGATGATGCTCAAAAAACACAAGGTTTGATTGTAAGTATATTAGTCATTCAACTTGTGGCAATATTAGGAGCTGTTTTAACCTCTATAGCTTCAGCAAAATATGGTAATGTTAAAACTTTAATTGTTGTTAATATTATATGGATGCTATTATGTTTTTACGCCTATTTTATGATTACACCAGTTCAGTTTTATATAGCAGCAGGATTTGTAGGTTTAGTCATGGGAGGTGTCCAAAGTTTAGCAAGGTCTACTTATTCAAAATTTTTACCAGATACTACTGAAGATACAACATCATATTTTAGCTTTTTTGATGTAGCAGAAAAAATAGGTATTGTTATTGGTATGACTGTTTTTGCTGTGGTAGACCAGATTAGTACAATGCGTAATGCTATTTTGTTTTTATTTATCTTTTTTTTAATTGGAATTGTATTGCTTTTTAGAGTACCAAAACACGGAGAATTAAATTAATTATCTTAAGTTTAATGTCTAAAACTTATAAAACATGAAAAAAACTTTATCGCTATTATTCTTATTATTAATTGTATTTAGTTGTGAAAACGAAGCGTTAGAAGGTTTTGACCTTGAGTCAAACAGTGATTCACCATTTGAGAATAACGATGTTATTGGAGAATCTGGAGGTGAGTCTACAGGTGACTATTGGCCAATGGCTACAGGAAATAAATGGACTTATGATAATTATATTGATGGACAACAAGAAGACGACGGTATTATGGAAATTTCTTTACAAGAAGATTATTTAGGTTTTCCTTCTTATTTATATAGTTCTTTTTTGCCAAGTTCAACTAGTACAGATGGCTCTGTAACAGGAGATGTAGAGATCAATGCTTATTCTAGTAAAAATGGAGGGGATTATCACATTAGTGTTGCTAGTACTTCTTTTGAAGTTAGTGGTGTTTATCAAATTTCTCAATCGTCTTACAGTTTTGTAATGTTAAAGGACTATTTAGAAGTTGGAGAAACATGGACCAGTAATTACAGTATAACGACTTCTACAGAAGTATTAATGGATGGTTTACCTGATGTCCCAGACACTAACATGAATGTAACTTATAATAACGAAATTATGGAAAAAGGTATAAGCGTTGAGGTTAATGGTACTACTTATAGTCCAGTAATTAAAGTTAAAGCAAACTCTACATACCAAGTAGCTGGATTACCAGATAGTTCAGCTGAATACTTTTATTATTTTGCAGAAAATGTAGGTCTTATTAAATACGAAGGAAGTGTTTACGATGGTGATGATAGTATTACAACTTCTATTTTAGCAGAACTAAACGAAGTTATTTTAAACTAAAATAGTATAATTAGAAAAAAGAAAGCCACTATTTAATAGTGGCTTTCTTTTTGTAATAATATTGGTATTTAGTATAAATTCCAATTCCCTTCTTTATAGTAAGTATATAATTTAGGATTAAAAATAGTGTTGATTTTAATGTTTGTTGTATCTGACAAAGGTTTACCAAATGAAGTTAGTAAGTTTATAGATTTATTATTTAACCATTTTAAAGAGTCAATTTTAGATACATCTATATTTTGTATTTGTTGGCTAGAAATCTTTTGTTTGCTACCTATAATCCAACCCCATTCTCCAAGAGTTAAAATTTGATTGTGTAAAGGTATAGTATTAAAATTAGCTGCTTGCATAGTTTTTTCAATACAATAAAAAGCTTTAGTTGCATAGTATGGACTGCCACTTTGAGTAATCATTATTCCATTTTTGGTTAATCTTTGACTACATAAAAGATAAAACTCTTTGGTGTATAGTTTATTTAGATCAACATTATTAGGGTCAGGAAGATCAACAAAAATCACATCATAATCAATTGTTTTATTTTCTAAAAAAGTAAAAGCATCTGCAGCAATTGTTTTTATTTTAGAATTATTTAAAGCGTTGTTGTTTAGCGATTTAAAGGTTTTATTTTTTTTCCCTAAATCCAGCATAACTGGATCTAAATCTACTAAAGTTATTGTTTCAATATTATCATATTTTAAAATCTCTCTAGCTAAACAACCATCTCCACCACCTAAAATTAAAATATTATTTTTTTTCTCCGCTAGATTCATAGTCACGTGAGCCATAGGCTCGTGATACATAAATTCGTCAAATGAAGATAATTGCTGATTACCATTTATGTATAAGGAGTGCCATTCTTTCCATTTAGTAATTACAATTTTTTGGTATTTTGTTTGTTGGCTAAAAACAATTTTATCCTTGTATTTTGCTTGTTCTCCATATTGTATAATAGGATTAGCAAAATAGACACCTAAAGCAATACAGCTTGTAACAACTATGTATGCTAAGATTAATGTTTTTTTTATTTTAGTTGAAAAAGTATCTTTTAAAACTACAAATAGCCAAAATGATACACTTAGGTTTAGAAAACCTAAAATAAAAGGAGTGTAAGTTAAACCTAAGTAGGGTAGACCTACAAAAGCAAAAAACAAGCCTCCAATTAAACTTCCAAAATAGTCTTTTTCTAAAATATTAGAGATGTTAAGACGAAGCTCTTCGTAATCATCATTGATACGAGTAGCAAGAGGTATTTCTAAACCAATTAACAATCCAATAAGTATGGAAAACATATATATTATCAACCATGAAAAATCTGTGTAACCATAAATTAAATAACAAATTATAGCTGAAAAAGATATAAATACAGATAATACTAACTCAGTAATTACAAACGATAAGACGACGTTACCAGTAAATAGTCTAGATAACCGACTACCTAAGCCCATTGCAAATAACATAATTGAAACAATTAAAGTAAATTGCAATATTGCGTTACCAATAAAATATGACGCTAAAGTAGATAGTATATATTCTGCGACAATACCACTTAAACCTGTTGCAAATAATGCAATTTTTAATGCAAATGATTTTTGCTTTTTTGTGTATCCCAAAATATCTATTTTCCTATTCCTCCTGATCTAGATCGTGTACTTGATCCTGATTTATACCTAGAAGAGCTTCTACTTGTTCTTTTTTCAAGATTATTCCAACTGGTAGAGTTTTGACTTTTTCTTGTAAAAAATGAAGGTCTTGATTTTTTTTGATAACTACTTCTGGTTCCATGAGTATAAGTATTATTGTTATTTTGCCCATAATAACTTCTTCCAGTGGTATTATACGTTCTGTAATTATTATAATCATTTCTAAAAAAACTTCTTCTTGAGCCTAACCATAACCAGAAGAAAGGACTAGTAGAATGAGTTCTCCAGCGTCCATGAGAGGATGTACCATGAGATTTAGTACTTGTACTGTCTGTAGAAGTTTCTTCCCATTCACCATGTGCACTATTACCAATTGCCCAACCATAACCAACAGGTTGTGCTAAAGTAGAAACTTTACCATTATGTCTTGATAAAATTTCCATACCTAAATCATTTTTATGGTTTAAAAAAAAGCTTTGATTAACAACCGACCAATCTTTGTCTGTGCTATGTAGAGAATCGTTTTTTAACTCTAATACTTTGTATTTATGTTTATGTACTATTAAATTTTCTGTTTCATCAATCTTCATATCGTCTAAAACAATAGAAAAATCATTACTAGCTATATTTTTTAATATAGCTTGAGAAGGCTCAATAGTAATCGTTTTAACTTCTTTATCAGAAGAACCACAAGATAAAAATAGGATGCTAATTATAGTTGTATATAGAATGCGTTTGGTCATTTTATAAAGTATTTATGTTGGTTATTTTTTTTGGTTTTATTTCTTCTCCAATAAAGCTTTCGATGCTGCCATCATCCCATTTTTCGACTGAAATGCAATTATCTTTTAAGTAAAACTGATAACTTGTAAGGTTTTCTGTACTTGTAAAAGTAGTCATATTTCTATAAGATCCTGAAAATGTTTC
This sequence comes from Olleya sp. ITB9, assembly GCF_001315805.1. Lineage (NCBI taxonomy): Bacteria > Pseudomonadati > Bacteroidota > Flavobacteriia > Flavobacteriales > Flavobacteriaceae > Olleya > Olleya sp. ITB9. The sequence goes on along the minus strand of NZ_BCBW01000016.1, from coordinate 14,073 downwards.
TTCTAAATTATATTTCTTATTCTCAAATATCAAATAGCCATCTTCAATGATTAAATCTAAATTTATATTATTTAAAGTTAAAGCTTCACTGTATATGACTTCAAATTTCCCTCTGTAAAATTCTACTTCTAAAAATGCTTTTTTATCAGGATTTTCAATTGTATATTCAACACTCATGTTTCCTGTGTTCCAGCTATATTCAGCAATTTCAGTAATAGTCCATTTTTGTTTAAACAGTTTAAATGTAAAGCCAACTTTAAGCTTATTTAATGGATATTGTGATTTGTTTTCAAACATTATTCGATAATTTCTTTGTTACAATGTGGACAAAAACATTGTTGTGATTTCTTTAGACTTCTTATTTCTTCAATATAAGCAGAGCTAATTATACCTGTAGGTAAAGCAACAAAACCAATACCTAATAAGGCTATAACAGCACTCATTATTTTACCCAAACCTGTTATTGGGTAGATATCACCATAACCTACAGTGGTAAGTGTTGCAACTGCCCACCAAAGCGCTTGTCCAATGTTTTCAAATGCTTCAGGTTGCGCTTTATTTTCAATATAAAACATTAATGTAGATGCTATTATTAATAGTATAAAAACTAAAATTGCTGATACCAAAATTTCGTTTTTTGTTTTAACAATAACAGAACGTATAACAGCTAAACTCTTAAAATTACGATTTAATTTTAAAACTCTAAGGAGTCTAAATAATCGCAACAACCTAATAATTCTTAAGTCTAAAGAGACAATAAATGGAAGGTAAAAAGGTAAGATGGAGGCTAAGTCTACAATACCCATAAATGAAAATATGTATTTTAATCTAGCTTTTGTAGGTGATAATTTGGGGTAGATTAAATCTGAAACCCAAATACGAATTATATATTCAGTTGAAAATATTATAATTGAAAAGAGCTCAATAAAAGTGAATACAAATTTATATTTAGTATAAATTGATTGATACGATTCTAGTATGATTGCTAGAACATTAATTAAAATTAAAACAGAAATAAAATACTCTAAAAAAGCTTCACCTTTTGCATTTCCCTTCTCGTCGTCAAAATAATTAGCTATTGTTTTTTTTAAACTCATAGTTATATCATTTTGGTTAGAAAACCTCTTTGTGAAAATTGTTGTTCTATTTTATTAGATTTAAATTGTTTTTGAATCCATAAAATACCTTCTTCTAAATCGTTAAAAGTACTACAAGTAAAAAAATCTAGAGCCACATAGTTGTGTTCAGGCCAAGTGTGTATAGCAATATGACTTTCTTTAATAACAATGACACCACTTATACCAATTGGAGAAAACTGATGAATTGTTGTATTAACAATGTTTAACTGCATTAATTTAGCAGCTTTTTCTAATATGTCAGTAATTGCAGAAACAGAATTAATGATGTCATGGTTACAATTATAAAAATCTACAGTGGTTTGATATCCTAAGCTTTTTTGCATAGTTCAAATATAATATTCCTGTAGGAATATTTTTAAATCATAAAAAAAGATTTACCAATAAAAGTAAAAAGCCATTACTTGTTTGACAAATAATGGCTTTTAAAACTTATGTTAAGGGACTCTAGTTACTAATATCTCCAGATCCAGTGACTTTCTTGTTAACATTTGTAGGATTACCTTTATAATGTATATCTCCAGAACCTGTTACTTTAGCTTTTAAACTATTATTGCTATGTACTTTTATACCTCCAGACCCTGTAACTTTTGCTTCAGTATTATCGGATTGTAATTTTTCTCCATGAAAATCTCCAGAACCTGTAACGCTAGCGTTTAAGTTTTTAGTGTTTCCTGTTAATGTTAGATCTCCAGAACCTGTTACAGAACCTTCAACTGATGAGGATTGTACATCTAAAGTGACGTCTCCAGAACCTGATACTCTTGCTTCAAAATTTTTGGAGTTAATGGTTGTATTAGAAGTAACATCTCCAGAACCTGATAATGTTACTTTATCAATATCTTCAAACGGAACAGTTATTTTAATGGTCTTCTTTCCGCTTGGTTTTAAGTTTATATTGTTTTCAATTTTAATTATTAAGCTGTTAGATTTAACTTCAGTTGTAATATAGTTTAATAAGTTTTCTTCTCCTTCTAAAATAATAGTACCTTCTGTACCAGAGACTAATTCAAAATCCATCCAACCTGCTAATTTAATGGCATCATAATCTGATGTAGATCTTTTTATTGTAGTGTAATTTCCGTTACCTTTTATTTTTTTTCCGTTTCCCCATTGTGCGTTACAAGAGGTTAAGCTCATTACAGTTAAGGCTAAGACTAATGTTGTTTTTAATAGTTTCATGATGATTGATTGTTTATTGTTAATTGATTATTTTTTATCAAAGGTTACGCTTCCGTATTCTGAGTTTATTTTAATTAAGTTACCAGAAGTATTGTTGTTATGGTAACCTGTGTAATATTTGTCCGAGTTTTTGATGCTTTTGGTTTGTATATTAAAGTCGTCTTCTCCTTTAAGGTTACCATATTCAAGATTGATATCAAAATCAAAAGCATAATCAGGATCAATACCAATTTTGATACCTACATAATCAGATTCAATAGATACGTCACCTGCATTTTTGTTCATTTTTCCTATTTTGATAGAACCATAATCAGCATTTAGATTTACATTTTTGTATACATCATCTAGTACTACAGTTAGGTAGTTTCCGTTACCAGATATACTGTTTAATTTATTAACACGTAAACTTCCATAGTCACAGTTGTATCTAATGTTTTCGGCTATTTCAACAAGTGTTTTTGTGTAATCGGCAATAATATTAAGATCTTTAGTTTTTGCGACTGTAAAACCACTGTAATCGGCATTGATTTTTCCACTTTGTATATATTCAAAATAACTATTATTAGTGTAGTCAAACTTGATTATGTTATTGTCTGCAAGTAACTCTTTAGTTGTTATTTTACCATAATCGCAACTAATTTCTGCACGACCTTTAAGCGTGTCTAATGTTATATTTCCGTAATCATTATTTAGATTTACATTATTAGTAATTGGTAGTTTTATTATGTAATTAATTTTCATGTTTACATCGTCATTACTAGACCAATTCCACCAAGAGCTTTTTTTCTTTTTACCAATAATAGTTTCAGCAGACACATAACTTGACGTTGCAGAAAACGCTACATCTATTTCATTTAAACGTTTTTGTACATCTTCTAAATCATTACCATTGGTAGTGATTGTAACTTCAATAGCAATAGTGTTTCCTGTCCAAGTAACAATATCTAAATTTCCGTATTTGTTAGCTACTTTTAAAGTCGCATTGTCACTTACAGTATATTCTTTATTAATTTTTTTAGTTTTAGTGTGTTTACCTTCCCAAGCACCATTATTTGCTATTGCAAATACAGGTAATAAAAGACAAAGTGTTAGTTTATATAGTAGTTTCATAGGAGTTTTGTTTTAAGTTTTTAACCTCTTCAATTTGTAACAATGTACTTTGTAGTAGGTCTATTCGGTTTTGAAAGTTGGTAATCATAGCGTAAATAACACGTTGATCTTCGCCACTTTCAATTAGGTTTAATTTTAAGTTTTGGTATTCGGTTTCAAGTTGCTCTAAGCGTGTTAAAGCATCGTTTACTAGTTTTTGTGTTTCAGGACTTTTTTCAGTATTTAGTTTATTTAATTCAAAAGCAATAGTGTTAGAAAAAAAGTTTTGTGTCTCTGCTAATTGTGGAGAGATACTTGCTAAATCCTTTGTTTTCTGCTCTGGTTTTAAATTAAACGTTAAGGTAACTATTAGTACTATAGATGCTGCTACAGCTAATAGAGGCTTCCAGTAAGTCTTTTTTGTGCTTATTACTACAGTTTCGGTTTTGGAACTGTTTAGTTTGTCTAAAAACCGCTGTTGGTGTCCTAAATTTGGGGTTTCGACATCAAATTGATGGTCTAAACTTTTAAATAATTTATCTATATCGTTGTTCATAACAATTAGTTTAATTGTTCTAATTTTTTTCTTAAACTCTCTTTTGCTCTAGAGACTGTTGTTCTACAATTAGCATAGCTAATTTCCATTATTTGGCTAATTTCTTCGTAATCATAACCTTCAATTAAATGTAGGGTTAGCGCAATTTTATAATTAGATTTTAATTGGTTTAAATGGTCTAAAATTTGTTTTGCTTTAACAGATGTTATTTCGGTTGTTGTGTCTACACCTTGATGGTCTTCAATTTTGTATAGCATATCATCCAATCCAACTTCTCCGTTTTTTTTATTTTTATTAAAAGCTTGTATGCTATTATTAACAACTATACGCTTTAACCAAGCAGTAAATGTGCTAATTTCTTTTAATTTTTCAAGCTTAGTAAATGCGGTCAAAAAGGACTCTTGCATTATGTCTTCAGCTTCAAAACTATTGTTTACAATTCTATAAGAGGTATTGTACATGGCTTTGTAATATCTGTTATATATTTCCAATTGCGCTAATTGGTTTCCAGATATGCAAAGCGTTACAAGTTGCTCTATAGTATGTTTGGTTAGTGTCAAAAATGGTTTGTTTTATATAAAGAGGAAAGTTAAAATAGTTTGTTACACTTTTTTGAAAAAATATTTTATTTTTTTATTTATAAGTCTAAATCAACCTTTATTTAATGTTTGAAAAGTCTAAAGTGGCACATTAATTGAATTTTTAATAATGAATGTCTGCTACGTTATATTGATAAACTTAAGTATATCAACATAATAGCAAACTTTAAGTTTAATATTAAAAAAAGAAATAGTCCATTTGAAACTATTTTAGTGACATTTTGACTTATATATATCTATGAAAAAATCAAACTTTATTTCACTTGACAGTTTGTCATTACAAGACTTTGATGAAAACTCAGAGTTAATACCATTAATGACTCCAGAAGATGAAGAAAAAATAGCAAAAGAAGAGCTGCCAGAATCTTTACCAATATTATCATTGCGTAATACAGTATTATTTCCTGGTGTAGTAATACCAATTACAGCAGGTAGAGATAAGTCAATAAAATTAATTAATGACGCTAATAAAGGCGGAAAAGTTATTGGTGTGGTGTCTCAGATTGATGAATCTGTAGAAGATCCAAAAGCCGAAGATTTACATAAAATTGGTACAGTTGCCAGAATTTTAAAGGTGTTAAAAATGCCTGATGGTAACACAACCGTTATAATTCAAGGTAAAAAACGTTTTGAAATAGACCAAGTTATTACTGAAGAGCCTTACATTAAAGCTACAGTAAAAGAGGTGCCTCAAGCAAAGCCAGCAGCTAAAAATAAAGAGTTTGCTGCTATTATTGACAGTATCAAAGAACTTGCAGTACAAATTATTAAGGATAGTCCAAATATCCCAACAGAAGCAACCTTTGCTATTAAAAATATAGAAAGCGATTCGTTTTTAATAAACTTTGTCTCGTCTAATATGAATTTAAAAGTAGACGAAAAACAAGCGCTTTTAGAAATGAATCATCTAAAAGAGCGCGCTTTAGAAACACTACGTTACATGAACGTCGAGTTTCAAAAACTAGAACTTAAAAACGATATTCAGTCTAAAGTACAAAGCGATTTAAACCAACAACAACGTGAGTACTTTTTAAATCAGCAATTAAAAACCATTCAAGAAGAACTTGGAGGTGGTAATGCTGAGGAAATTGAAGACATGAAAAAACGTGCTAAAACTAAAAAATGGGACGATAAAGTTGGAAAACATTTTGATAAAGAATTAGCTAAAATGCAACGTATGAATCCTCAGGTAGCCGAGTATTCTATACAACGTAACTACTTAGATTTATTTTTAGATTTACCTTGGAGTACTTTTAGTAAAGATAAATTTGATTTACAACGTGCCGAAAAAATATTAGATCGTGACCATTATGGATTAGACGATGTTAAGAAACGTATTATCGAGCATCTTGCTGTTTTAAAACTACGTAATGATATGAAATCTCCAATTCTTTGTCTTTACGGACCTCCAGGAGTTGGTAAAACATCGTTAGGTAAGTCTATTGCAGAAGCTTTAGGTCGTGAATATGTACGCATGAGTTTAGGTGGTTTACGTGATGAGGCTGAGATTAGAGGACACCGTAAAACATACATTGGTGCAATGCCAGGACGTATTTTACAAAGCCTTAAAAAAGCAGGTACATCAAACCCAGTTTTTGTTTTAGATGAAATCGATAAACTTTCAAACTCTCATCAAGGTGATCCATCGTCTGCTTTGTTAGAAGTTTTGGATCCAGAACAAAATGGCGAGTTTCATGATAATTTCCTAGAAATGGGATACGATTTATCTAAAGTCATGTTTATAGCAACGTCAAATAGCTTAAATACAATTCAGCCTGCTTTAAGAGACAGAATGGAAATAATTAACGTTACAGGTTATACTATTGAAGAAAAAGTAGAAATAGCTAAACGTCACTTATTACCAAAACAATTAAAAGAACACGGTTTAACAGATAAGCATTTAAAAATAGGTAAGCCTCAACTTGAAAAAATAGTTGAAGGATACACACGTGAGTCTGGTGTACGTGGTTTAGAAAAACAAATTGCTAAAATGGTGCGTTATGCTGCCAAAAATATAGCAATGGAACAGGATTATAATATTAAAATATCAAACGAAGATATTATTGAAGTTTTAGGTGGGCCAAAATTAGAACGCGATAAATATGAAAATAACAATGTCGCAGGAGTTGTTACAGGTTTAGCTTGGACTAGAGTAGGAGGTGATATTTTGTTTATAGAATCTATTTTATCTAAAGGTAAAGGTACCTTAAATATTACAGGTAACTTAGGTAAGGTAATGAAGGAGTCGTCTACCATTGCAATGGAATACATTAAAGCGCATGCTGAGGAATTAAATATTAAACCAGAGGTGTTTGAAAAATATAATGTTCATATCCACGTGCCAGAAGGAGCAACACCAAAAGATGGACCAAGTGCAGGTGTGACTATGTTAACTTCTTTAGTGTCATTGTTTACTCAGCGAAAAGTTAAGAAAAGTCTTGCTATGACAGGCGAAATTACGCTTCGTGGTAAAGTTTTACCAGTTGGAGGAATAAAGGAAAAAATATTAGCAGCAAAACGAGCAAGAATTAAAGAAATATTACTTTGTGAAGACAACAGACGTGATATTGAAGATATTAAACCAGAATATTTAAAAGGTTTAACCTTTCATTATGTTTCTGATATGATGGATGTAGTTAAAATTGCAATTACTGATCAAAAAGTGAAGCAGGCTAAAAAATTGTAAATATTACAAATTGAAGAGATTAGACATCCATAATCGTGTTGTTTTATAAATTTAATATGTACTACATTCTAAATAATTAAACAACTTAGGTTGATATAAAAAAAAGCTCTTTTATTTTAAAAGGGCTTTTTTCATTCTAAACCAATTAGAGTAATACAATAATTGTCAATAGTTTATATTTGTTAAAATATATCCAATAATTACAATGAAAAACATATTAGTTATAGTCATGTTTTTAAGTGCATACTTAACAAAAGCACAAGATAACCCAGAAGAATTTTTACCAATTATTGTAGAGGATAAAGAGGCTTTTATGTCTACTAAAACAGGTGAATATGTTTTTAGGGCTCATGATAAAACTAATGCAGAGCAATTAAAAACGACACCTAATGGTGTATACTATAATGACATTATTGTACACAATGTAAAACAAGGAGAAACACTAAAAACATTATCAAAAAAATATGATATTGATGAAGCACAAATCAAAAAAGATAATTTGCTAAAATCAAATACATTTAAGTCAGGTCAAAAAATAAAAATTATTAATCGTGTTTTAGTGCCTTCAAGTAGTCCAGTTATTAGTTATGCTGGAGAAGAACGCGTTATAGCAAAACTTAGACCTGGTCAATCACCTTCAACAATTGCTCCACCACCAACACAGTCAACGCAAGTTGTGGTTCAAGCGTCAACTTCAGATAAAACAACTAGTCCTGATGCTAAAAAAGTTATAAAAAATAAAAGTACTTACTCTAAACCATTAATAGTACCTGTTGTTGATAATAGTGAAGACAATAAAATAGAAAAACACGACTCAAAAGAGGTCGCTAAGGCTGAAAAAAAATTAGCTAAAGCCAAAAAGAAATTAGAAGCAGCTAAAAGAAAAGAGGAAAAAGCAAAGGAGAAAGAAAGATTAAAAGCTGAAAAAAAGGCTAGAAAAGAGGTTCAACAAGTTGTTATTCAGGAAAAAAATGAAGCTGTAGTCTCTGAGTCGTTTAAAAATGAATTAGCAACAATTGAAAAAGAAGAAGAAAAAGTTAAGGAGTTAGTTAAAATTGAAAAACAAAAAGAATCTTCTGAGGATAAAAAAAATATAGAGACAAATAGGCTTCAAGAAGGTGTTGATTATCATACTGTTGTAAAAGGTGATAATCTATTTAGACTTTCAAAAAAATACAATACTACGGTTAAAAAGTTAACAGAACTAAACAACGTAAAATTCAATAATTTACAAATCGGACAAAAGCTAAAATTGAAGTAAAAAATAAATGTTCTTTATCTGCGTTTTAAAGTAGATTTATTTACTTTGCATCCTATGTTTAAAAATAAAATTGTCCCACTTTTGATCCTACTATTTGGCGCATTTGGTTATGCACAATTAGGTGGACAATCAACATATCAATTTTTAAACTTAGTCTCTTCACCAAGACAAGCAGCTTTAGGTGGTAAAGTGCTAACTAACATAGATTATGACGTTACACAAGGTTTGTATAATCCCTCTGCAATTAATCCAGAAATGGATAACCAGTTTGCATTAAATTTTAGCAATTATTTAGGTGGTATTACTTATGGTACAGCAGCTTATGCTTACACTTGGGACAGACGCACGCAAACGTTTCATACAGGAATGACCTATATTAATTATGGCGATTTTGATGGTTATGACGAAAACGGTATTTCAACCGGAACCTTTACAGGTACAGAAGCAGCTTTGTCGTTAGGTTATGCGTTACAAATTGGATATTCAGATTTTTATTTTGGTGCTAATCTTAAGTTTATAACATCAACTTTAGAGCAATATAATTCGTTTGGTATAGCTACGGATTTAGGGTTAATGTATGTTAATCAAGATTTAGAGTTTCAAGCAGCTTTGGTTGTTCGTAATTTAGGGACTCAAATCACAACATATGCTGGTCAAAACGAAAGTTTACCATTGGACATTACATTAGGTTTATCTCAAACGCTAGAGCATGTTCCATTACGTTGGCATTTAACTTTTGAAAACCTTCAGCAGTGGCCAATTGCAGAAGCTAATCCAGCTAGAACAACTACAGATTTAGAAGGTAATCAAACTCAAGAAAAAGTAGGCTTTTTAAGTAATGTAATTAGGCACACAATTTTAGGAGCAGAGCTGTTTCCTGATAAAGGTTTTAATATTAGACTAGGTTACAACTTTAGACGTGCTGAAGAATTGCGTATTGTTGATCAGCGTAATTTTTCAGGTTTATCAGCAGGTTTTGCTTTAAAGATTAATAAACTTAGGTTTAGTTACACACATGTAAAATACACAGCAGCAAGTAATGCTAACTTTTTTGGTTTAAATATAGATTTAAAGTAATACTATTAATTACTTAAATAGCTCTAATTTAATAGTATTCCATTCGCTTTTTAAAATACCATAACAACAAGTATTTCGTCTAAAACCATCATTCATTATAGTATTTTGACGTAACAAACCTTCTAAGGTAGCACCTAACTTTTCTACAGCTTTTCTGGACTTAATATTGCGTTCATCAATTCTAAATTCTACTTTTTCAAAATCTAAAGTTTCAAAAGCATATTGTAGCATTAAAAATTTCATCTGACTATTTAATCCTGTGCCTTGAAAAGTTTTTCCAATCCAAGTCCATCCAATATGTAAGACTTTATTTTTGTGATGTATTAATCCAAAACGCGTACTTCCAGCAAAAGCTTGTTTGTCTTTATCAAATACAATAAATGGTAATGTTATATTCTGTTTAAATCCATCTAAAGCAACTTGCACATACTGTTTTAAAGTTTCTGGTGTGTCTATTTGGTTAGGTGAGTAGTAAATTAAGTCCTTTTCACTAGCAATAGTAGTTAAGTGTTTGTAATTGGTTAAATCTAAAGGTATTAATTTAACACGATCATTTTCCAGTGTTATAGCTTTCATTTTGTGTGCTTTGTTTTGTATTTTTACATTAAAATTAAAGATACATGAAGTATACTAAACAACAAGTAATTACTAAAGCAAATCAAGCTAGTAAAAACACATTAATGGAAACATTAGAGATTGAGTTTATTGACTTTGGTGATGACTTTTTAGTATCTAGAATGCCTGTTACGCCTAAAGTGCATCAGCCTGATGGTGTTTTGCATGGAGGTGCAACTGCTGCGTTAGCAGAAAGTGTAGGTAGTTTTGCTGCTATATTGTTTTCTGATCAAGAAAAAGTAATGGTTAGAGGTTTAGAAATTACAGCAAACCATTTAAAAAGCGTAAAATCAGGATTTATATATGCCAGAGCGACGTTTATCCATAAAGGACGTACAACGCAGTTGTTGGATATTCGTGTGACTGATGAAGCTGATAACCTTATTTCAGTGTGTAAATTGTCAACCATTTCTTTACCTAAAAAGAAATAATTTATGACAACACTAGATTTTTTTGAACATTTAAATATTCATTTCAATAATGATTTGCCATTTGTAGCTTATCGTAAGCCAAATGATAGCGTTGTAAAGGCAATGCTTCAGGACGACGCTAAGCTTCATTATACCACCAATTTTAAAGCAAGTGGTTTTGTATTTTCGCCTTTTCAAAATAAAAACGAAAACATTTTATTTCCTTTAGAAAATTGCAAAACATTAAAAACTAGTTTTGAAATAGAGGATAAGACAATTACATCTAATTCAGAGTCTTCAGTTTCTGAAACATCAAAACAAAAACATTTAGATTTAGTCGAAAAGGCTATAGCCGAAATTAATAAAAATACTTTTAAAAAAGTGGTGGTTTCTAGAGTGCAAGCTCAAGATTTTTCTAAAACCGAAACATTAAGTTTACTTCAAAAACTATTAAATACTTACACCACAGCTATGGTGTATTGTTGGTACCATCCTAAAGTAGGATTGTGGTTAGGTGCAACACCAGAAACCTTGTTAAAGGTAGAAGGTAACCGTTTTTTAACCATGTCCTTAGCTGGTACACAACCTTATGTTGATACGGAAGAAGTCATTTGGCAAGCTAAAGAAAAAGAAGAACAACAATTGGTCACTAACTTTATTGTGGATAGTTTACAAGGCAATGTAAACACTTTAAATATTGGTCAAACCGAAACTATAAAAGCTGGTAGATTATTGCATTTACGTACTAAAATTTCAGGATTACTGGACCCAGAAAAAGGACTAGCATCTGTAATTAAACAATTGCATCCAACACCTGCAGTTTGTGGTTTGCCCAAACAAAACGCTCAGCAATTTATTATAAATAACGAAGGTTATAATCGTGAGTTTTACACAGGTTTTTTAGGCGAAATCAATCTAAAACAATCTAAAACAAGAAATACAAACCGCAGAAATGTTGAAAACAATGCTTATGCAACCGTAAAAAGCGTGTCACATGTGTTTGTTAACTTAAGATGTCTTCAAATAAAAGACAATCAAGCCTTAATTTATGTTGGAGGTGGTATTACTAAAGATTCAATTCCTGAAAAAGAGTGGGACGAAACCGTTGCCAAATCCAAGACTGTTAAAAACCTCTTATAAACATTTTATTTAGGTTTAGGGTTTCGTATTTTTGTAACACACATGAAACACCCAAAAATACCTTTAGCACAAACCGTTGTTCAGCTTTGTAAAGCCAAGAATATACAACACATAGTCTTGTCACCAGGAAGCAGAAATGCACCTTTAACCATTGGTTTTACTCACGATCCTTTTTTTAAATGCTATAGTATTGTTGATGAGCGTTGTGCTGCATTTTTTGCCTTAGGTATTGCCCAACAAATCAAACATCCAGTAGCAGTTGTTTGTACCTCAGGAAGTGCTTTACTTAATTATTATCCAGCAGTTTCAGAAGCTTTTTATAGTAATATTCCATTAGTTGTTTTAAGTGCAGATAGACCAAAATATCTGGTCGGAATTGGTGATGGTCAAACCATACAGCAAGAAGGTATTTACAATAACCACATCCAATATCAAGCCAATTTAAAGCAAGATTTAAATCCAGATAATGAAAACGCTTTAGCGGAAGAATTGCCGATAATAAAGAGCATTGAAAATAAAATTGAAAAATATTTAGGATTGCAACAAAGTGTTCAACACTACAATGAAACCGAAATAAACCAAGCTTTAAATACAGCAATTACCACACAAGGACCAGTTCATGTAAATATTCCGTTTAACGAACCCTTGTATGATATAGTAGATCAATTATCGGTAAATCCAACAAACGTGATGCCAGTTGTTAATCATGATGCTAATCAAGATTATAACGCTTTCGCGGAAATTTGGAATGGCTCAAAACAAAAGTTAGTCTTGGTAGGTGTTTTACCTCCAAACAGTGTACAGCAACAATTTTTAGATGTTTTAGCAGAGGATGAAAGTGTTTTAGTACTTACCGAAACGACGTCCAATTTGCATCATGACAAATTTTGTCCAAGTATAGATAAGTTAATAGGAGCCTTGTCTGATAACGAGTTACAAGCCTTGCAACCTGATATTTTACTTACTTTTGGAGGTTTGATTGTATCCAAAAAAATAAAGAAGTTTTTAAGGACTCATAAACCAATACACCATTGGCATGTTGCCGAAAATGGAGCTAATGATACCTTTTTTGTTTTAAATAAAGTGTTTAAGCAAAGTATAAATTCGTTTTTTAAGCATTTTATTCCGTTAACAAAAGCTGTAAAAAGTAATTATAATCCTTATTGGTCTAATCAAATGACTATAAGACGCGAAAAACATGAGCGTTATATGGATCTAATTTCGTTTTCAGATTTTAAAGCTTTTGATTATATATTAAATGGGCTACCAGAAAATATACAATTACAAGTTAGTAATAGTTCGACTATAAGATATGCTCAGCTTTTTGATTTAAATCCTACACTAGAAGTTTTTTGTAATAGAGGTACAAGTGGTATAGATGGTAGTACAAGTACTGCAATTGGAGCAGCTTTAGCTAATCCTAAACCTACAGTTTTTATAACTGGTGATTTAAGTTTTTTTTACGATAGTAATGCTTTATGGAATAACTACATACCTAATAATTTTAGAATAATAGTCATTAATAACGAAGGAGGAGGAATATTTAGGATTTTACCAGGACATAAAAACACAGATAATTTTGACTATTTTTTTGAAACTAAACATCACTTAACAGCAAAACAGTTGTGTGATATGTATGGATTAGTGTACAAAAAAGTAGAAAACAAAACAGATTTACAGACTGCTTTAAAAACGTTTTATACGCCTTCTAATCAACCTAAACTGTTAGAGGTGTTTACTCCATCCAGAGATAATGATGCTATATTATTAGATTATTTTAAATACGTAAAATAACTTTTACCGATAAAAAATGTAGTTTGTCGTAATTTATTTTTAAAAACTTGACGTTTAAAAAAAGAAATAAAATTATTGTACCTTTAAATAGCTTAAAAACATTAATCTAAAATTTTTTATTATTATGAGTAAACGTGATGAATTAATCGCAAAATATGCAACTGACTTAAAAGACAAATGTGGTGTAACTCCAGATATGGATTTTTTAACTAAAGTAACTATTGGTTGTGGACCATCAATATACAATAAAGACGCTGCAACTGTTTCTGGATCTGATGATTCTGAATTAGCGACAGTAAAAAACAATTTTTTAATTAAAAAGTTAGGTTTAGAAGATAGTGCAGACTTAGATAAAGCTATAGATTCTGTAATGGAAACTTATGGTAGATCAAATAGAAATAAATACAGAGCTGTAGTTTATTATTTACTAGCTAAGCACTTTAAAAAAGAAGCTATTTACAAATAGAATAAAATTTTATATAAAAAAAGNTGTACGTATCATTTATATTTGCATTCATCCTTTTGCAG